>DQHV01000106.1 GCA_003524335.1 Candidatus Aminicenantota bacterium
AGGTCGATGGCCTTGTCGGGGAGGTAGCGGCCGGAGATGTAGCGGCTGGAGAGCGTCGCCGCAGCCACCAGAGCCGAATCCTTGATCTTAACACCGTGATGGACTTCGTATTTCTCCTTCAAGCCGCGGAGGATGGNNGGCGTCCATGGCGCCTTCGGCCGCGCCGGCGCCCACCAGCGTGTGCAATTCGTCCACGAAGAGGATGACCTCGCCCTGCGCCTTGCGGATTTCCTCCATTACTTTCTTCATCCGCTCCTCGAACTCGCCGCGGTACTTGGTCCCGGCGACGAGTGACCCCATGTCCAGGGCGATGAGTCGCTTGTTCTTGAGCGATTGAGGGACATCGCCGTTGGCGATGCGTTGAGCCAGGCCTTCGACGATGGCCGTTTTCCCGACCCCTGCTTCACCGATGAGCACCGGGTTATTCTTGGTCCGGCGGGAGAGAACCTGGATGACACGCCGGATCTCCTCCTCCCGGCCGATGACCGGGTCGAGCTTTCCCTGGCGGGCCAAGTCGGTGAGGTCGCGGCCGTAGCGCTCCAGGGCCTGGTATTTCCCTTCCGGCTGGGGGTCGGTGATCCGCTGGGTGCCCCGGACCGCCGCCAGGGCCTGGAGCACGGGATCCTCCCGGACCCCGTTCTCTGCGAGGATCATCCCGGCCCCGCCGGCCGTGTCTTTGAGCATGGCTAGAAAAAGGTGTTCGGTGGAGATGTATTCGTCCTTGAGCTTGTCGGCCTCCTTCTGAGCCTCGTTCAGAAGCTGCCGGAGCGCCGCACCGATATAGACCTCTCCGCCGCTCGTCTTCGGCATCCTCTCCAGGGCTTTCTCCAATTCCTGACGGATCTTCTGCGGGCCGATACCGAGCTTGTTCAGGACGGCGCCAACAACGTTCTCTTCCTGACCCAGGAAGCTCCAAAGAAGATGCTCGGGCCGCACTTCCTGGTGGCCCATCTCCTCAGCCTTCGCCTGAGCCGCTTGGAAGGCCTCCTGGGACATCACGGTCATTCGATCCCATCTCATGGCAACTTCACTCCTTGTCTTTTTAGTATGACAAAATCTTTCCTTTTTGGGAAGAAACGGCGATAATTTTTCTCTTGACAATTTCTGAGAATACGCTATTTTTTGCTCCGGAGTTCTTATGGAAGAAATCGAGATCATGAGCTGGCTGACCCTGGATGCCATCAAAAAGAAAGCGAGAGTCGTGGAGACGGTCGGCAACCTCCAGACCGGCCACAGCATGTCCGTCTTCGGCATCATCGAAGAAGACTACTTGGAGCTCTGCTACAGCGATTCGGCGGCCAACTACCTGCGCCGCTACGAAAACGAGGACGAGTTCGACGCCGCCCTGGAGCAGAGAAAAGAAGAGGACGGCGAAGCCCATTACGAAGACAAGAGCGACTATGACGAAGATGACGAAGACGAAGAAGAGGAGCTCGACGTCGAGGACGAGTCAGAAAGCCTCTAGTCTTCCCCGGTCGCTTTGACCTTTTTCTTGAGATCGCTCAGGAAATTGAGGGCGTCCAGGGGGGTCAGCGAGGAGATATCGACCTCCTCGATCCCGCCTTTAAGCTCCCGCCACCGCTCCAGCTCCCTCTCTTCCGCAAAGAGAAGAAGTTGCGTTTTATCTCGCTTCCGGTGAGACCGGTAGGCCAGGCGCGGCAGTCCGGTCTCGTCAAGCTCCAGTTTCTCCAGGTTGAGGAGGACCTCCTTGGCCCTGTCGATCACGGAACGGGGAATCCCGGCCAGCTTAGCCACGTGGATGCCGTAGCTCTGGTCGGACGGGCCGGGGACGATCTTGCGCAGGAAGATGACCTCCTCCTTCCACTCCTTGACCGAGATATGGTAGTTCTTGATCCTTTTCATGGTCAGCGCCAGGTCGGTCAGCTCGTGGTAGTGGGTGGCGAAGAGAGTCATCGGCCGGATGTCATCTTTCTCGTGGAGGTGCTCGGCGACTGCCCAGGCGATGCTCAGCCCGTCAAAGGTGCTCGTNNCCGCGGCCGATCTCATCCAGCAGCAGAAGGCTCCGGGGTGTCGCGTTGTTCAGGATGTTGGCCGTTTCCAACATCTCGACCATGAAGGTCGACTGACCCACGTTCAAAAAATCCATGGCGCCGATGCGGGTGAAGATGCGGTCAACCACTCCGATCTCCGCCCGCTTTGCCGGGACGAAGGAACCCATCTGGCCGAGGATGGTGATCAGGGCGACCTGCCGGAGGTAGGTGGATTTTCCGCCCATGTTGGGCCCGGTGACGATGAGGATCTGGTTCTCGTCGCGGTCGAGCTGTGTGTCGTTGGGGATGAACGGCTCGGCCGATGTTTTTTCGATCACCGGGTGCCGTCCCTCGGTGATGGCGATCCGGCCGTTCCGGTCGATAAGCGGCCGAAAATAATTCCGCTGCGAAGCCAGCTCGGCCAGCGAAGAGAGGACGTCGAGACGGGCGACGGCGGAGGCGATGCGCTGCAGCCTTTCCGTCTCCCTGGCCACCGCCTCCCGCACTTCGAGAAAAAGGCCGTGCTCGAGCTCGGCAATCTTTTCCTCGGCCGTCAGCACCTTTTCTTCGTACTCCTTGAGCTCGGGGGTGAGGAACCGCTCCGAGCCCAGCAGGGTTTGCTTGCGAGTGTAATCGGGGGGGACGAGGTGGAGGTTCGACTTGGTCACCTCGATGTAATACCCGAAGACCCTGTTATAACGGACTTTGAGCGAACCGATGCCGGTCCGATCCCGCTCCCTCTTCTCGAGCCCGGCGATGAACGACTTCCCGGAACGGCTGATAGAGCGCAGGTTATCAAGTCCGGGGCTATACCCGTCCTTGACGATCCCGCCTTCGGTGAGGAGGAAGGCCGGCTCGTCGAGGATGGACCGGTCGATGAGGGCAGCGATATCCTCGCCATTGTCCCAGGCCGCCAGGATTTCGGCATTCAGGCCCGCCCGGAAATCTTTCAGTAAGGCCTGGATTCCTGGCAGGGGGGCCAGCGATCGCTTAAGGGAAACAAGGTCGCGCGGATGGGCCGCCGCCAAAGAGATCTTTCCGGTCAGACGCTCCAGGTCGAAGACTCCCTTGAGGCTTTCCCGCAGGCCCCGGCGTTCAACGGTCCTCCCGAGCCACTCCTCGACGGCATCCAGCCGGGCATTGATGGCCGCTTCATCGACAAGAGGCTGGAGCAGCCAAGCCTTGAGCAGGCGGCCCCCGATGGCGGTGACCGTGAAGTCGATGACCTCGAGGAACGAGTCCTTGACCCGGCCGTCCCGAAGGTTGCGGATGAGCTCAAGGTTTTTTATGGTCGTAGCGTCGAGCGTCATCTGCCGGCCGGCTGGAACATAGGAGATGCTCTGGACCAGGGAGAGGGAGCCCTTCCGGACCTTTTTGAGATAATAGAGGAGCGCTCCGGCGGCTGGGACGGCCAGCCGCTTCTCCTCCAGACCGAACCCGGCCAGCGATCTAACCTTAAAATGTTCGAGAAGAACGCTTTCCGACTGTGGAAAGTCGAAGACCCAGTCTTCGACCCGGCTTTTCAGGAAGGGCCCGAGGTCGGTCTTGGCGGTGAGACGTTCCACCTCTTCGTCCTGGCCTTCGGCCAAGATGATCTCCTTCGGTGAAGCGCGGAACAGCTCATCAGCGAGGAGTTTGGTGTTTACGAGGGAACCCTCGGTCGTCCTTATCT
>DQHV01000293.1 GCA_003524335.1 Candidatus Aminicenantota bacterium
GCCCGACGTCATCGTCATCTACCAGGAGTCGATCGAGCGGATCTCCGCTTCGGATGATGAGATCAAGGAGCGGGTCAGGGAGGTTGTGTTCCACGAAGTCGGCCATTATTTCGGGCTGAGCGAGAAAGACCTGCGGGACATCGAGGATTGAGCGGAAACCAAGAAAGGAGGCCGTCATGGCCAAGAGCTTCGAAGGCGTCTTTGCCGCTCTGACGACGCCCTTTGCCGGCGACGAGATCGCCGTCGAANNGAGTTCGCCAACCGTCTGGCCGGGCTGGGGTCGGACGCCGTCCTGGTCAAACCCCCTCACTACTATAAATCACAGATGAGCCCGGACGTGATCAAGCGCTACTATTTCGAAGTCGCCGACAAGTCGCAGGTCCCCGTCCTGGTCTACAATATCCCCCAGAACACGGGACTCTCTGTAGAGCCGTCTACGGTCATCGAGCTCTCCCACCATCCGAACATCGCGGGCGTCAAGGATAGCTCGGGAGTGCTTTCCAACCTCACCGAGGTGGTCCCCGGAGTCCGGCCCGATTTCCGTTTTCTCCTGGGGGCGGGAAGCATTTTCCTGGCCGGGCTCCTGCTCGGCGCGAGCGGCGGCATCCTGGCCCTAGCCGCGGCCGTCCCAGAGCTCTGTGTCGAGATCCAAGTCCTGTTCCGCCGCGGCAAGCTGGCCGAAGCCCGCAAGCTGCAGCTCGACCTGGCGCCGCTCAACAAGGCCCTGACCCAGACCCTGGGCATCCCGGCCATCAAGTACGCCCTCGACCTTCTGGGTTATGCCGGCGGCGCCCCCCGTCCTCCCTTGCTCCCATTGGATGAATCCGGAAAGGCGCAGGTCCGGCACCTGCTGGTGAAGCTCGGCCTCCTGGAAAGCTAGACGGAATAGCGATGGCGGCCGGTTGGCGAGAGCGAGAAAAAGAGTGTCGAATTCAAGACGAAATTTCTTAAAAAATCTGGCCCTCGGAGGCTTGGCCTCCCTGTCGCGCCTTCCCGTTGCTCCGAAGGCCGGACCGGCCCAAGAGTGGAGACAAAAGCGGGGCGAGATGTGGTACCGCCGGCTGGGCCGGACCGGCCTGGTCATCTCGGAAATCAGCCTCGGGGGCAGCCCCCTCCCCGATTGGTCGCTCTTCCGCGAGATCGTCGAGCGCGGCGTGAACTATATCGACACCTCTACTTCCTACGGCAACGGCAACAGCGAACGGCAGATCGGCCGCCTTTTCAAAGAGGCCGGCCGGGATAAGACCTTCGTCTGCACCAAATTCCATCTTCGCGGCAGCTGGGACGAGAACTCCATCCTGCGGTCGGTTGAGGGCAGCCTGGAGCGTCTGCAGACGGACTACCTGGACGTGCTCTCCGTCCACGGCGCCGAGCGGCCGGAGGACCTTGCGGATGAGAGAGTGACCGGGGCCTTCGAGCGGTTGAAGAAGGAGGGGAAGTGCCGGTTCTGCGGGCTGTCCTGCCACTCGAACCACGAGCGCGTCGTCCGGACGGCCGTGGACTGCGGCCGCTACGACATAGTCCAGGTCGGCTACAACGTCTTCGACATCGAGGAGCCTTCCCAGGATGTCGAGACCTATGATGACTACCTCGGCGTGAGCCGGATGAGAGATTTGATCCGGTATGCCGCATCGCGTGAGGTCGGCGTTATCGCCATGAAAACGCTCAAGGTGGGCGGCCGGCGGCAGAACCTGGACCGATACCGCGCGGGGACGTCCTCCCTCTTCCAGGCCATGCTCAAGTGGGTGCTGGAGGACCGCCATGTCACCAGCGCCGTCACCGAAATGCTGAACCGGCAGCAGATGGAAGAGGACCTGGCCGTGGCCGGGACTTCCCTGACCGCAGAGGAGAGCAGAGCCCTTCTTCTTCATGTGGCCGAGAACGGCCGGGATTACTGCCGCCTCTGCGGCCGCTGCCGGGAACGTTGCCCCTCCTTGATCGCCACTTCAGAAATCCTCCGCTTCTTGGCCTATCACGAGAGCTATGGAAAGACGGCCGCCGCCAGGACGGGCTATTCAGGATTCTCGCCCGCGGAGACGGCTCTCGCCTGCCGGGACTGCGGCTCGTGCGAAAAAGCCTGCCCCTATAGTGTGCGAATCAGGGCGAGCCTCAAGAAGGCGCACGCCAACCTTACCTCTTGATAACGGCTCAACTGAATCAGCGGATTCCCCGAATTGAAAAGTGCGACCGTGCGGCCGGCTTCGAACGGCCCTCCCCTGCGTTATCCGAGCCTTCGGCTCAGGCAAGGCTGACTGCCGCACAAGAGACCGCTCTGCTACCGTTGCTACCTTCCGGTCCTGGCGGGGTTCGCAGGGGGCTCTTTGCGCAGGGCCCCAACCGTCAACGCCTCTCGCCCGGACACAGACCAGAAAAGGGCCGGCCTCGGCCAGGCCATCGACCCCACTGGAGCGGGTTGTGGGCTACAGGGCACCGCTAGCTCCCCGTCTAGCACGGTCGGGCCTATTATACGCTTGCAGGAAAGGAATGGAAAGCTCCCGGTGCGTTCAGAACCGGTAGGCCAGTCCGCCGCGGAGCACCAGGCCGTCCCAGAAGCCCACTTCGGCTTTCAGCAGGAGTCCTTTGTAGATATTTCCCTTGACGCCGAGAGCGGTGTGGAGAAGGATGAAGCGGTCGAGCTCGATCTCTTCTTCTTCCCGCAAATCGTCGAATGTCTTGGTCTCGTCACCCGAGATACTGCCCTGGGCGCTGCCGCTGCGATAGGTTCCTGTATAGACATAGGCGGCCGTTCCCTCCAGCGGACCGATCCCCAGGCCGAGGACGATATAGGGCGTAACGCGCCAGGAAGGGACGAAATCCCAGCGGAAGCTCAGGTTGGCCGTCAATGGGTTCGTCTCGACAAAGGCGTCACCCTCGACGGTCGCCGCTGATCCGTCAGCATACCTCTGGGTGACCGGCCCCTTCATCATCAGCTTGATCCTCGTCTTCTCCAGAGAAAAGCCGATACTCATCGAGCCGCGTTTGCCCAGGGGGTAGTAGCGAACCTCGAATCCGTAGTTGGAGCCTTGGGAATCAAGAGACAGGCTGTGCTCATGAGAAGAAGGGACCAGCTTTCCCCCGCCGACGGCATTCAGCTGATCGGTCACGTGGTCGCGAATTTCGTTGGCGGCCTTTTCGGTCAGCGTGTCCTCAAAGGTGCTTTTGACCGGGTTGATGCTCCAGGCGGAAAAGTGGACTTCCATTTCGAAGTGGCCGCCTTGCTCTTCCCTGATCCCTTCCGGAATGACCTGTTGCTCTTCTCCAACTCCCGGCTTTGCCTGGGCTTCCAAAGCGGCCTCGGCCGGAGCGGCCGCGATCCCTGGCCCGAGTCTTCCCGCGCTCTCCTTTTTCACCTCATTGAAGAGGTCCACATAGCTCTGGGGATGGAAAAGAGGCGAGACTTCTTTTTGCGCATCGATCTCTAAGACTCTAAGGATGTATTTCTTGGCGTTCTCCGTATCGCTAAGGTAGAAATAGCAGAGTGAGAGGCCCAAGTGGGCGCGGGAGAGGTTCATCTTGCTTCCGGAGGTCCGGACGACGAGGAGATAATCCTCGACGGCCTTCTGATAATCGCCCTTGGCGTAGGCATCATCTGCCTGAACGAGGAAGGACGCGGCCTGGGCCTCCCTTTCCTGAGAGGTCTGGGCGGACAGGGTGAAAGGCGCGGAGAGCAGTCCGACCAGGATGATCCATCTGTTCAGACTCTTCAGCATCATCTGTCCTCCAGGCTCGGACTCGCGTCCAGAATCATCGTCATATTATGGAGTGCGTCTCAATATGTCAAATAAGCCGGCCCATTATATTGAGTCGAGGGGCTCACCATGGGCTGCCGGTTTCATTGACAGGGACAGCGGGGAGCGGGTATCATAGATAGAGGAGGAAAGAGACGATGTTCTTTTGGGATTACACATATTTTCTTATTATCCCGCCACTTCTCCTGGCCCTGTATGCTCAGGCCAGAGTGCGCGGGACCTATGCTAAATACAGCAAGCTCGGCGCCTCTTCGGGTATCTCGGGAGCGCAGATGGCCAAGGAGATTCTCAACCTCGGCGGTGCCGGACAGGTTCCCGTTGAGGAGACGCCCGGACAGCTCAACGACCACTACGACCCGCGGAAAAAGGTCCTCCGTCTGTCGGCCGGCGTCTATGAGAGCAAGTCCATCGCCGCCCTCGGCATCGCCGCCCATGAGGCCGGGCATGCCCTCCAGCACCACACGGGCTATGCTCCGCTCCACCTCCGCAACGGCATTTATCCTGTCGCCAGCTTTGGCTCGACTCTGGCCTTTCCCATTTTTCTCGTCGGCTTCTTCATGAGCCAGAAGGGACCGAGCATCCTGATGGACATCGGCATTCTCCTGTTCGCCGGGGCCGTTCTCTTCAGCGTTCTCACGCTTCCGGTGGAGTTCGACGCCTCCAAGCGGGCGATGGCCCTGCTCGGGGAACGGGGCTATCTCAGAGGCCAGGAGCTCGATGGAGCCCGCCGGGTTCTTTCGGCGGCCGCTCTGACTTATGTCGCCTCCACGGCCATGGCCGCCATGCAGCTCCTCCGCATGTTCCTGATCCGCCAATCGCGGGATTAGACTCTCCCAGGATCTATCGATAACCGGCGCCCCTCCGCGGCCGCCCCGATTCTTGACACTGCTAAAAGCAAATGATAGATAGAGGTCTATCTTTTTCTCCAAGGAGGCTTCCATGAGAAGAGGGACGATCGTCCGAAAGGTATCTATCGCTGCGCTCTTTCTGGCGCTGTTTCCACTGATCGGCACGGCTCAGACGTCGCCCGAGAAGTTCCTCGGGCACAAGGTCGGGGCCGACCGGAAGCTCGCCGATTACGGCCAGATCAAGGCTTATTTCGAAAAGCTGGACCAGGAATCGCCGAAGCTCCGGCTCTTCACGATCGGCGAGTCGACCCTCAAGAGGCCCATGATAATGGCCGTGATCACGGCGGAAGAAAACATGGCCAAGCTCGACCGCTACCGGGAGATCGTCAAGAAGCTTCGCGATCCGAGGACACTCCCTCCCGATGAGGCGAAGAAACTGGCGGCGGAGGGCAAGGCCATCCTCCTCATCACCTGCAGCCTCCACGCCTCGGAGATCGCCGCCACCCAGATGTCCCTGGAATTCGCCCATAAGCTGGTAACCGGCGATACACCCTTCGACGCCGACCGGGTTCTCCGCGATGTCATCATCCTCCTCGTGCCCTCGCACAACCCGGACGGCAACCAGATGGTCGTCGACTGGTACAGGAAGTATCTCGGCACGAAATACGAGGGCGGCCCGATGCCCTGGATATACCATCATTACGCCGGCCACGATAACAACCGCGACTGGTTCATGTTCAACCTCTCCGAGAGCCGGGCCGTGACCAGAGTCCTCTACCACGATTGGCTGCCGCAGATCCACATCGACGAACACCAGATGGGCTCGACTGCGGCCCGCCTCTTCATCCCGCCGTTCATGGACCCGCCCGTCCCCAATGTCCAGCCTCTTCTCTGGCGGGGTGTCAACCTCTGCGGCGCGAGCATGGCCTACGACCTCCAGAAGAACGGCTACAGAGGAGTCAACCACGGCCGCAGCTTCACCGGCTGGTGGATCGGCGCCTGCGACGACACCTCCTGGCTCCACAATGTCATCGGGCTTCTCAGCGAGATGGCCTCGGTCAAGGTGGCGACTCCCATCTACATCGAGCCCAGCGAGATTCCGCAGTCCTACTACGAGAAGAGGATGGAATTTCCAGACCCCTGGCCGGGCGGATGGTGGCGGCTGCGGGACCTCGTCGACTACGAGTTGACCCTGTCGCTGAGCCTGGTCAAGACCGCGGCAGTCCACAAGGAAGATTTCTTGTTCAACTTCTACCAGATGTACAAGAATTCCATCGAACAAGTCGATAAGAACCAGCCCTACGCTTTTGTCATCCCGGCCGCTCAGCATGATTACCCCACGGCGCTCCGGATGATCGATATCCTGAAGACCGGGGGCGTCGAAGTCCATCAGGCCAAGGCGGATTTCGTGGCCGGGGGGAAGGTCTACCCGGCCGGATCGTTCGTAGTCAAGATGGCCCAGCCATACAAGCCCTACGCCTGGGCCCTCCTGGAGCGGCAAAAGTACCCCGACCTGCGCCAATACCCCGGCGGCCCGCCGGTCCCCCCCTATGACAATGCCGGATGGACACTTCCGCTTCAGATGGGAGTGGCCTGCGACCAGGTGGACGAGCCCTTCGATGCCCAGCTCGCCGAAATCGAGAAAGCGCCGCAGCCGGCGGCCGTGCTGCCGGACGCTTCCGCCTCGTACTCCGTCCTCGACTCTCGAGTCAACGCCTCCTACAGCGCCGTGTTTGCGCTGCTCAGGGAAAAGGCCGAGGTCTACCGCTCCAAGGAAGCGGTTAAGGGAGCCGGTTTCGAGGTGCCCGCCGGCAGCTTTTTGGTGAAAAACGGCCCGGCCGTCCAGAAGACATTGCAGGCCTATGCAGACAAGCACGGACTCCGGATCTACGGTTTTTCCGATATCGCCGCCGTTCCCAAGGCGTCTATCAAGAATCCCCGGATCGGACTGTACCAGTCCTGGCGGAGCAACATGGATGAGGGCTGGACGCGCTACGTCCTTGACGACATGGGAATCCTCTATACGACCATGCATAATGATGCGTTCAAGGGAACGAAGGACAAGAAGCTGGACCTCCGGGCAGGTTTTGACGTGATCGTTTTTCCGGACGAGGACGCCGACATCATAAAGACAGGGAAGGTCGATCCCACCTCCGAGTACGCCCGGTATTCCATGGGCAACTGGCCTCCGGAATACGAGGGCGGCATCGAGAAAGAGGGGGTGGAAGCTCTCAAGGCTTTCGTTGAGGCCGGCGGCATCCTGGTCACCATGAACAACGCCTGCGGGCTGGCCTTCAAGGAATTCCAGCCGCCCGCGCGCAACGCCCTGGAGAAGGTGGACCGGTCCAAATTCTTCTGCCCGACTTCCCTCCTCCAGATCGTGGTCGACAATACGAGCCCGCTCGGCTACGGCATGCAGCAGAAATCCGCGGCCATGTTTTCAGACGGCCTGGCCTTGAGCACCTGGTTTCCTCCTTCAGCGGATTGGAGCCGCAAGGTCGTGGCCACCTACTCCGAGAGCGATGTCCTCCTCAGCGGCTGGCTGTTGGGCGAGGATATGATCGCCCGAAAGGCAGCCGTCGTGGACACGCAGTACAAAAAAGGCCGGATCGTGCTCATCGGCTTCCCCTGCCAGAACCGGGCCCAGACCCACGGCACTTACAAATTCCTGCTCAATGCCCTGCTCTATCCGCGGCCGGAGGGTGATTAGGGCCGCCGTCGCTCGCTCTTCGCCCCTCTGAAAAACGGGTGCCCGCGAGTCTGGACTCTATCATTTCTATAAATTATATAGATCTGGTAAAATAGAACGTGGGCGTCTCGCGTTCTGAGCATGGAGGCCGATGAGATGACTGACGAGAACCGAAAAAAACTCTCCCTGATCGTCTTCAGCGGTGACCTGGACAAGCTCTTCGCCGCCTTCACCATCGCCACCGGCGCGGCCGCCTCGGACATGGACGTGGTCATGTTCTTCACTTTCTGGGGCCTCCGCGCCCTCAAGAAAAAGAGGGGCACGGGCCGGAGCCTGTTCGGGCGGCTGCTCGGACGGATGTACGGGGGTGATATCGAGCGGGCGACGCCGAGCCGGCTGAGCTTCGGCGGGGTCGGGCGCTGGATGTTCAAGAAGATGATGAAGGCCAAGCGCGTCCCCTCACTGACCGAGCTCCGGCAGACGGCCATCGACCTCGGGGTGAAGTTCTACGGCTGCCAGACGAGCATGAGCGTCATGGAGATCCCCAAGGAAGCCCTTATCGACGAGGTGAACGCCTGCGTGGGCATCGCTTATTTCCTCGAACAGGCCCAGCAGTCCGACATCTCCCTGTTCGTTTGAAATCCCGCTTTTTCTTGCCTCAAAGGAGAATCTCCTATACAATGAGCCCTGGAACTGCGACTAATACTATAGGCGGTGCATTTTACCTTGGGGATCAGAGAGATATTCCAGGCTAGAACGCGGGCGGATTCCGGAGAGGCTCTCCGGTCCGATCCCGAACATCTGGCCAAGCTCCTGGCCGCCGCCGAAGCCCGGTTTTTCAACATCATCGGCCGGAACTCCGATTCCATCCTGATCGTGGACGCAGCCGGAACGGTCATATTCGCCAACCCGGCCGCCGTGGAGCTCTTCGGACGTGACGACCGGCCGCCGGGCGGCCGGCCGTTCGGGTTTCCGCTGGCCAGCGGGAAAACGACTGAGATCGAGATCCCCTCGCCGGGAGGGCCGGCGCGGACCGGGGAGATGCAGGTGGTGGATATCGAATGGCAGGAACAGCCGGCCCGGCTCGTCACGGTCCGGGACATCACCGAACGCAAGCAGGCGGATGAGCTCCGGCTCGAGATTGAAAAGCACATCCGGCTGGACAAGCTCAAGGACGATTTCATCGACACTGTCTCCCACGAGCTCCGCACCCCCCTCTCCATCACCAAGGAAGCGATCAGCCTCATCCTGGAGAAGGCAACGGGAGAGATCAACGACCAGCAGACCGAGATCCTGGGCATCGCCAAGAACAACCTCGAACGGCTCGCCCGGATCATCAACGGGCTGCTCGACGTCTCCAAGATCGAGGCCGGAAAAGTGGAGCTCCGCAAGCAGGAGATCGACCTCCAGGCTCTGATCCGCGAAGTCGCCCAGGGCTTCGAGGGAAAGGCCCGGGAGAAAGGCCTCGAACTTCGGCTGATCCTCCCGGAGGAGACCATTCTGATCTACGCCGATGAGGACAAGCTGAACCAGATCTTCACCAACCTGATCGACAACGCCGTCAAGTTCACCGCCCAAGGGTCGATCGAGGTCTCTGCAGGCGAAGGCACCAGGGAGATCGAGTGCCGGGTCCGGGACACGGGGATCGGTATCACTCCGGAGGGCCTTCCCAAGATTTTCGACAAGTTCACTCAATTCGGCCGGAAGGACGGTCCGGGGGAAAAGGGCACTGGCCTGGGGCTGTCAATCGTCAAGGGGCTCGTGGAGGTGCACGGCGGGNNGAGGAATATATCTCCGGAATGATCCAGGAGGCGGCTGAGCGGAAGGGCGTCTTCTCCCTGCTTGTCTTCACGGTCCGGGAGCTGGACGATCTCCTGCAGCGGTCGCCGGAGAAGACCGAGGCGGCGTTGAAAGAGCTGGACACGGTGCTCAAGAGGTCCCTGCGCCGCCGGGCGGATACCGTTATGTACAACCAAGGCCGCTTTTACCTTATCCTCCCCGAGACCAAGCAAAAGGACGCGCCATTCGTCCTCGAGAGGATGAAGGAGAACCTGAAACAGGCCATCTCCGCCAACGATTTTATCAAGGACATCCTGACACTGGAGACGAAGATCCTCTCCTACCCCGAGGACGCGGTCGAGCTCGGAAAGTGGCTGACCGCGGTGAGGTAAAGCCAATGGCCAAGATTCTTGTCATCGAGGACGAGCCCGATCAGGTCAAGCTGATCAAGCTCCGACTGGAGGCCCGCGGCCATCGCGTCCTATCCGCGGGCAAGGCCAAAGAAGGGATCGAGCTGGCCGCCCGGGAAAAGCCGGACCTCGTCCTGATGGACATGATCCTGCCGGATATGCACGGCCTCGACGCCGCGATCAAGCTCAAAAAGAATCCCGAGACGCGGGCCATCCCGGTCATCGCCATCTCGGCTATCGGCTCGCCCGATTTCACTAAGGCCTGCCTTCAAGAAGGCATCGTCGCCTATGTCCGCAAGCCTTATGATCCCCGCGAGCTTTTCAAGACCATCGAGAAACACGTCCGACCCGGAGCGACACCCAAAGCCGATAAACCCAAACCGGCGGCTGCCGCCGAGAAGGTCTACCGGGACAAGCTGACCGAGATCGAGAAGCAGTTCAAGCAAAAGCCTCCCCCCTCTCATCCCTCGGCCCGGCATGAAAGCGAGTTCCAGCACGAACCAGACATTGACGAGATGCTCAAGGGCGCCCTGGCGGATTTCCGGATCCCAGTCGAAAAGAAACCCTCCGCCCAGGCTTCCGCTCCAGCGCCGGCCGCCGAGTCAGGGCCGCGCCCCAAGAGTATCTTGATCATCGACGACGACATGTCGTTCGGCCGGGTCATCTCGACACACCTGGCCGGCCACGGATACGAGGTCAGCCTCGCTCTCGATGGAGTCAGCGGGCTGAAGCAGGCGTTCCAGAAAAGGCCCGACCTGGTGCTCCTCAACCTGATCCTCCCGGCGGGGGGCGGAGAGACCGTGCTGGAAAACTTCCGCAAATCTCCGGAAGCGGGCGGCATCCCGGTCTTCGTCATGTCGGGCCTCCTTTCTTCCAAGAAGCTCGAGGAGAAGGCCCGTGAGCTCGGCGCCCAAGGGTTCATCTCCAAGCCCATCGACCCGGAGGACCTTCTCTACATCATCGAGTCCGTTATTGGAGGGTGATCATGATACCCAAGAAACGGATCCTGGTGGTCGATGACGAGATCGATTTCGTCAAGATGCTCCAGGCCAGGCTCCGGATCGAAGGCTATGAGGTGCTGATAGCCGAGGACGGAATAAAGGGGATCCAGACGGCCCGCAAGGAAAAGCCTGACCTGATCATCCTCGATATCATGATGCCGGGCCTGGACGGACACTCGGTCTTTGACACGCTCAAGAAATCGATCCTCACCTGGTCCATCCCGGTGATCTACATCACCGCCAAAACGGGACAGGCCGACGAGCTTCTGGCCATGGAGAAGGGGGCCAGGTATTACCTCACCAAGCCGTACAACCCGGCCATGCTGCTGGAGATGGTCAAGAGCGCACTCTCCGCTGAGGACCAGGCAGAGAAGAAAGAGGGCCGAGTCTTGCTTATCGATAGGGACTTGGGCTTCGCCGGAGATTGCGAAGCTAAGCTCAGGCAGGCCGGCTACGATGTGGCCATGGCGCCCACGGCGGAAGAGGGGCTCCGGTCCGCCCGCGCGTTGAGCCCCGATATCATTCTCCTCGATTTCCAGACTTCGCATGACGATTCCCACGCCAGCATCAAGGTCATCAGCCATGATGATGTGCTAAAAGACATCCCTCTCTTCATTCTGGCTCCCCAAGCAATCATGGAAAAGCTGGACCCTAAGACCGCCAACCTGGAGAAATTCATCGCCAAGCCGGTCAGATACGGCCAGCTTCTGGGAACCCTCCAGAACACGCTGCGGATGAAGCGGTCCCGGGACAGGACCCGCCGGCCGGAAAACCGCTGATCAGTCTCCGCTCAGGATCGCGGCGGCCTTCTCGATATCCGAGACATCCAGGACGATCGAGGTGATATTTCCTTTCCGGGCCAGCGTCCCGTAGCAGTACTCGATGTTGATCCCCCGGTTGCCCAGCCGGGTCGTCAATTCGGCCAGGGCGCCGGGACGGTTCTCCAGGTCGACCTTCAAAACGTCCCGGAGTTCCGTCGTGTAGTTCAACTTATTGAGCAGTTTGACGGCCTTGCTGACGTTCTTGATATAGAGCTTGGCGGTATCGTGGAAGACCCCGATGGCTTCGATGTTGATCTCGTTCTCGGCAAGGTGGCTGCACAGCTCGCCCAGTGTCGACGGCCTGTTCTCCAGGATGACAAAGATCTCAGTTATCCTTTCCATGTCTCCCCCATATCGAGGAATACAATCTTCTCTTTAAATGCCACAGAACGGGCCCCAGGTCAACCTCAGGTCATGGGTTAGTCAAAAATTTTCCCCGGATTGAGGATACCATGGGGGTCGAAGAGCCGCTTGATCCCCCTCATCAGTTCCAGCTGCGCGTCGTCCAAGACCAGAGAGAGGAACGGCTTCTTGACCAGCCCGATGCCGTGCTCTCCAGAAAGGACTCCCCCCCTCGCCTTGGCGTCGGCATACAATTCCTCGCGCACCTTCTCCACTTTATCCCGCCATTCTTCCTCCGGAACCGGGATCATTTTGCCCTCCGCATACCTGGCCCTCATGATGTGGGTGTGGACGTTGCCGTCGGCGGCATGGCCGAAGGTGGGCAGCCAAATGCCGTATTTCCGGGAGACCTCGCGGACTCGCCGGACGTGCCCGGGGATCTCGGCCCGGGGGACTGAGATATCCAGAATCTCGACCGTCAAGGGCTTGATGGCCTCATAAATCTTGCTTCGGATCTCGAGGACCATATCCTGCTTCTTCGGCGTGTCGGCGATGAAAACGTCCAAGGCGCCTTTCTCGAGGCAGACCTCGGCCACCGCCTGGCTGAGACGGTCCATCTCCGCTTCCCCCGGCGCGTCGAGAATGATGAGGAGGCATGTCCGGCCGGCCGAGGTCGGCCAGCGCCTGTCCAGGTATTCCTCGGTGATCCGGAGGACGTCCTGCTCGATGAACTCCACCGCCATAGGCACGATTTTCCGCCACATCAGGAGCGGCACGGTTTCGACGGCGCCGTCCACGTCGTCGAACGGGACGACCAATGACCGGCACAGGGGGGCGGCGGGCAGGAGCTGGATGACGGCCCGGGTGATGATCCCCAGGGTCCCCTCCGAGCCGATCAGGAGGTGGAGCAGGCTGTACCCGGTGCTGCTCTTGACCAGCTTCCCGCCCAGGCGAATGACTTCTCCGCCGGGCAGGACGACTTCCAGGCCGCGGACATAGTTGCGGATGACCCCGTACTTGACGGCCCGGCTCCCGCCGGCATTGGTGGCGATGAGGCCGCCGATCATGGCGCTCTCGTCCCCCGGGTGCGGCGGGAAGGAGAGCCCGGCCTCCTCGACCACCCGGGAAAAATCCCCCAGCCTGACACCCGCTTCGACCACGGCCATCTGGTTGTCGAGGTCGATTTCGATGACGCGGTTCATCCTCTCGAGCGCAAGGACGATCCCGCCATGAAGCGGGACGCAGCCCCCGCACAGCCCGGTGGCGCCTCCGCGCGGAGTCACCGGGATGCGGGCCCCTGCGGCCAACCGCATGACCGCCGCCACTTCCTCCGTCCGTTCCGGCCTGACGACCACATCGGGATACCGCCGGATGTCGCGGAGCGAGAATTCGTCATGACTGTAGTCCTCGATCTTCTCCCGGTCGGAGATGACATCCTCCGGGCCGACGATGGCGGCTAAGCGCTGGAGGATTTCGTGGCTCAATTTATTGTACATTTTGCTCACCCAGCCCCCTATGCGAAAAATGGGTGGCATGGCGCCTCTCCGCCCGCCCGCAGCGAATATGCTACGGAGACACTTCTCGGAATTTGTTTGTATCGCATTAAACCCCCATTATCCCCCTTGAGCAATCAAGGGGGAATAAGGTCAGTGTCTCCGGAGAGGTCGGTGGGCGGGTCTTAGGCGAGGACGGACGGGGACGCGCCATGACAGGACCCATTCTCAATTATGGTCCCATTAGCCGGAGTGCAAAAAGGCGAACTCGTATTCCTCGATCAGCCCGTGGTCGGAGAAGCTAAAAAAGCAGTTGCTGCCGATGATGATATGATCGAGGACCTTAAGCTGCATGACCTTGGCCGCGAAGACGAGGTCCCGGGTGATCTCCTTGTCGCAGGGCGAGGGTTCGGGGTCCCCGGAGGGGTGGTTGTGGACGAAGATCAGTGAAGAAGCCTCATACCGGAGAGCGTCCTTGATGATTTCCCGGGGATAGACCGCGCTGGAGTCGACCGTCCCTTCGAAAAGCGTCTTCTCCTCGAGGATCTGGTTCTTGGCGTCCAGAAACAGCACCTTGAAATTCTCTCTCTTCAGGTCTCGGAGGGCGTGATAAAGATAGTCAAAGACTTCCCGCGAGGAGCGGCAAAATGGCCGGCTGATCATCCGGTCCCGCAGAAAGCGGCGCGAGACCTCGTGAACAAACTTCAGGCCGAAGACGTTATGCGGACCGATGCCCCTGATCTTCTGGAGGTCGAGGGGGCTGGCTTCGAGAACTCCGCCCAGCGTCTTGAACTCCCTGAGGGCGTTTTTGGCCGGCTCTTTGCAGTCCCTCCGCGGGGTCCCGATGGTCAGCAGAAGCTCGATGATCTCGTAATCCAAGAACCCGTCGAGTCCACCTTTGATAAACTTCTCCCGGAGGCGCTGCCGATGGCCCTGCGGCTCCTCTGCATATGCCTGGCGGTATCTTTTGTTGATCATAGCCTCGCCAATGATTGGACGAACGGAGGGCCGAAAATTTCGCAGAAGGGGTTGTCTAGTTGCCGCCGGCGGCTTCAAGCGCCTCGCGGACAGCGATAGGGCCTGACTGTCCGAGAGAAATGGGGCAAAGTTTCTTTACGTCCTGTAAAGAGAGTTTACGCCGGCGGGAGCAGATAGCGAAGCCGTCCTTTTGGCCCCCTCTATCTCATTCAAATAAAAAGAGTTGCGGGCTGCATCCTGGCATAGAAATTGCTTATGAGTTCGGCAGACCAGCGGATAAGGTTTCAATCGAGCCGGGAATAACTCCTCGGCATCCGTTGTATAAAGGACGGGAGCGCCAATGAGGCCAGATAATGGCGGCGAAAGAGACCTCATAACGAGAGCTAAGATGGGAGACATGGACGCGTTCGAATCCCTGGTCAGGAAATACCAGAGGACGGTCTACATCCTGTGCCACCACATCACCGGCGCCCACCAGACTGCGGACGACCTCTCCCAGGACACTTTCATAAAAGCCTATCTGGCGCTCCCCCATTTTATCGACGGCCACGCTTTCTTTCCCTGGATCCGGAGGATCGCCCTTAACAACTGCTTCAACTACCTAAAGAAAAGTCGGAGGGAAAGGCCGCTGGCCGAGGAGGAGAAAATGGCCCGGCACAATTTCTTGTCCTCCCCGAACGAATCGCCTCCCGACTCTGTCCAGCGGGAAGAGATGGAGAGAAAGTTCAAGGAGGCGTTCCGCGCTCTTCCGCCCGATCAGAAGGTCATCTTCTCGCTGCGGGCCTTTGAGAACCTGAGCTACCAGGAGATCGCTCAGGCGCTGCACATCCCGACCGGCACGGTCATGTCGCGGCTGAACAGGGCCCGGAAGAAACTCAGAGTCCAGATGGCCGAATACCTGGGGAGAAGCTGATGAGACACCGGAAGCTTCAGGACCTCTTGGGCGCCTATCTGGACAGCGAGCTTCAGGGAAAGGAGATGCGCCTAGTCGAAGAACATTTGCGGGCTTGCCGGGCCTGCCGGGAGGAGCTCGGACTCCTGAAAAAATTGGATGCCTTTGCCCGCTCGCTCTCTCCCGCGCCTCAGGAAGAGCCATACTGGGAGGCGTTCCCGGCCAGAGTCAAGGCCGCCGTCAAGCAGCGGCTGTCTGCCGGCCGGGAAAAGGAGGATGCCATGTTTAGAGATTCCTTCATCGTGGCCGAACGAAGCCTCGGGCGCTCGGCGATGGTCTTTCCGCTGTCGCTGGCCGCCCACCTCATCCTCGTTTCCCTGCTGGTCATCCTTCCGCTGATGAACACGGGCGATCTGCCCCGTGTTGAAATCTACAGTGCCTTTCTCGCTCCCCCGCCCCCACCGCCTCCTCCACCCCCACCTCCGGCGAAAAAACGCACGAGCTCTCAGGTCAAGACCAGGATCAAACCGGTCCAAGCACAGGCAAACATCGAGCCGGGGAAGCTCGTCGCTCCCGTCGAGATCCCGGAGGAGATCGCCGATGAGCAGGTCTCCGATTTCGGGGTCGAAGGCGGCGTCGAAGGAGGGGTGGAAGGCGGTGTCGTGGGCGGAGTGCTCGGCGGCGTCGTCGGCGGCGTGCTGGGAGGTGTCGTGGGCGAGGTCGAGTCGCCGGTCCGGGCGATCGGCGAGATCAAGGAGCCGCGGCTCGTCAGGAAGGTCGATCCCATCTATCCCGAGATCGCCCGTCAGGCCCGGGTCGCGGGCACGGTCATCCTGGAGGCGACGACGGACATCTACGGACGGGTGGCGACGGTCAAGGTGATTCGCTCCATCCCCCTCCTCGACCAGGCCGCGATCGACGCAGTACGCCAGTGGGTCTACGAGCCGATGATCATCAACGGCAAGCCGCGCGGCGTCATCTTCACGGTCACCGTCCGCTTCGAGTTGAAATAAGCACGAGGGCAAGGCGCTATTTTTTATCGGACGAGAAGTATCCGACCTCTAGCAGCCGGTCGGTTTCTTTAATCTTCAGACGCAGCAGATAAGTCAGGACGGCGATTGACAGCCAGATTCCACCCAAGAAGACATAGATCGCCGTGCTCTCTTTTATGTTCTGAGGCGCCGCGACAATCCTATCCACCTCGGGCTTGGAGGGCGTCTGCAGGCTCCAAACGCTCATCGCCACCGCAANNTAAGGTCCGCCGCCTTGCCCATGGTCGGCGGCAGGAACACGGCGACGGTGACCAACACCCCGACAAAGACGAGCCAGAGGATCGCCTCCCGGTAGACGAAATTGGGCCAGAACGGAATAGCCCGGCGGGACTCGGCCTCTTCATCCGCGCCCACCGGGAGGCTCATCCCCAGCTTCTGGATGAGATAGACATGAAGGGCCAAAGCAGCCAGGAGACAGAGCGGCAATACGCTGACATGGAAGCTGAAAAAGCGGCTGAGAGTGTCGCCGGAGATGTCCTCGCCGCCGCGCAGGAATTGTGTTCCCCAGGCGCCGATAATGGGGATGGAGCGTGGAATATCCGTTCCTACCTTGGTCGCGGCCAGCGACAGGGCGTCCCAGGGCAGGAGGTACCCGGTGAACCCGAAGGCCAGCGTGAAGACGAGAAGCAGCACACCGCTCATCCAGGTCATCTCCCGGGGCTTCCGGTAGGATTTCAGGACCCAGATGCCGAGAAGATGGATGAAGACGATGGCGATCATGAACGTGGCCGACCAGGAATGGACGGAGCGGATGATCCAGCCCAGCGGGACCTTGGTCATTATCTCGCCGACGCTCTTGTTCGCCTCCTCCAGAGTCGGCCGGTAATAGAAGGCCAGCATGATGCCGGTCAGGACCTGGATGCCGAAGAAGACGAGGATCAGGCTTCCGCTGTACATCCAGGGAGTGTGCCTGTTCCGGGGGATCGGCTTGTGCTTGAGGAAATCCATGACCGTCCGAACGCCGAGACGGTCGTCCAGCCAGGTCCAGGTCGCTCGAGCGGCGCCCTTGATGTTCACGCTGTTCCCTCCGGCTTAATGACTAAGTTCTCGCCTTCGGTGGCTACCGCGAGCCGCCGCAAAGGCTTGGGCGGCGGCCCGCCGATGTTGACTCCGTTCTCATCATACCAGCCTTCGTGGCAGGCGCAGAAAAATTTCTTCTGCTCGGGCAGATACGCGACATTGCAGTCGAGGTGGGTGCAGACGCTGACGAAGGCGACAAGCTCCCCCCCGGCCATCTTTTTGAGCATCCCGGGCTTGCTTCCCCAGGCGAAATTCTTGATCGCTCCCGCCTCCAGGCCGCCGTAGTCCGCGAGCGGGAGCAAGACCTGTTCAGGCTCGCGCTCCGGCGGAAATATAAACTTCAGGACCGGATATAAAAAGAGGCCGGCCAGCCCGCCCAACCAGCCGCCGAGAAGGCCGTTGAGAAACTGTCGCCGCGTGAAAAGCGAATGTTTGAGTCTCATCGTACCCGCTTGAAGAGGCTCTTCACCTTGCCCCAGATAAGCTTTCGCCTCAACCCTTCAATCCCGTCGGCCGGCCGCACTTTCCGCGGGCAGACCTCGTTGCACTTGAACACCGTATCGCATCCCCAGGCGCCTGCCTCCGTATTCACCCTCGACCAGCGCTTGTACCCGCGCTCGTCCCGGGGGTCCTTGACGAACCGGTAGAGCTTGGCCAGGGCGGCCGGTCCCAGGTACCGCTCGTCCCGCGCCACGACCGGGCAGGCGCTGTAGCAGCAGCCGCACATGATGCAGTTGACGAACTGGTCGATCTTTTCCATCTCCCGGTCTTCGATCCTGTGGCCGTTTTCAGGACTCGTCTCGCCGGGAAAAAGATAGGGCTCGACCGCGAAGAGCGCCCGCCAAAACGGCTCCATGTCCACGATCAGATCCTTCTGTATTTCCAGGTTGGGCAGCGGTTCGAGGACGATGAGCGACGTGCCCAAGGATTCCATCATGGTCCGGCAGGCCAGGTCGAACTGGCCGTTGATGACCATAGCGCAGGAACCGCAGACCGCCTCCCGGCAGCTGTACCGGAAGGACAGGGAGCAGTCTTGATCGTTTCGGATGTCCATCAGCGCTTCGAGGAGAGACTTCTTTTCCTCGGTTTCGTAGATAAAATCCTGGAAACAGGGACTTTGGTCGACACCCGGGTCGAAGCGCAGGATCCGGAAGGTGTATTTCATCTCAGTATTTTCTTTCCTGGGGCTGGTACTTGGTGATCTGGACATCGCGATAGGCGACCTCGGGCTTCCCGTCCTTAAGGCTGACCAACGTGTGTTTAAGCCAGCCAGCGTCGTCGCGTTTGGGGAAGTCAAGCCGGTAGTGGGACCCGCGCGTCTCCTCCCGCAGGAGCGCGCCCAGGGTGATGACTTCGGTCAGGTCAACCATGTAGCCGAATTCGACGAGGTTGACAATGGCCTGACTGTAGCGGAGGCATTGGCCCGAGATGAAGGCCCGGCCGTAATCGTCCCGGATCTCGCGGATCGCCTCCAAAGCTTCCGCCAGCTCTTTTTTCGTCCGGAAGATCCCCGCCTTCTCGCTCATGACGACCTTGAGGTCGTTGAGCAAGTGGTGGGCCATCTTGCCGCCGGAGCGGCTGAGCCAGGTATCAACCTTTGCTTTTTCCGCCACCGCTTCATCGAGCAGAAACTTCTCGTTTCCGTCTTTTAGCTCCAACCCGTTGACGAAATTCGAAGCCTCTTGGCCGGCGATCTTGCCGAAGACGACGGTATCGAGGAGCGAATTCCCGCCCAGGCGGTTGGCCCCGTGGACACTCACGCAGGCGCACTCCCCGGCCGCGTAGAACCCCGCGAGCGAGCTGACGCAGCGCACGTCCACGTCGATCCCGCCCATCGAGTAATGTTGGGCGGGCTGGATGGGGATCGGCGTTTCCACCGGGTCGATGCCGCCGAACTTGAGGCAGATTTCGCGGACCGAGGGCAAACGCTTGTCGATCTTCTTCTGGCCCAGGTGCCGCAGGTCCAGGTGGACGTATTCGTCTTCGAATCCCCGTCCCTTGTCGACCTCGGTCTGGATGGACCGGGCGACGATATCCCGCGGCGCCAGCTCCATGGCCGACGGAGCATAATCGGCCATGAACCGATAGCCCTTATTATTGACGAGATAGCCGCCTTCGCCCCGGGCGCCCTCGGTGATCAGGATGTTCTTCGGGTAGATGGAGGTCGGGTGGAATTGGACAAACTCCATGTCCTTGAGCGCCACGCCGGCCCGGTAAGCGATCCCGATTCCGCTCCCGTGGTTGATGTAAGCGTTGGTCGTTCTGAGGTAGACGCGGCCGTAGCCGCCCGTCGCAAAGATGACGGCCCGGGCTCGCATGGGAAGGACTTGCCCGGTGGCGAGGTCATAGATAACCACCCCGACACACCGCCCGTTCTCGACGACGAGCTTGGTCACCAGGGCTTCATCATAGACTTTGACCTGCCTCTTGATCGCTTGTTCGTAGAGCGTGTGGGCGATAACGAGGCCGGTGCGGTCGGCAGCAAAACAGGTCCTGGGGAAGCCGGCACCACCGAAAGGCCTCTGGGCGATAAGACCGACGGGAGAGCGGCTGAACGGAACACCGAGATGCTCCATTTCATAGATGGTCGGGACAGCCTCCCGGCACATCAGCTCAGCAGCCGCCTGATCGGCCAGGTAATCGCTTCCCTTTATCGTATCGAAGGCATGCTTCTCCCAGTTGTCGTCCCTGCCCTCCTGGCTATTCCCCAGGGCGGCGTTAATCCCTCCCTGGGCGGCGACGGAATGGGACCTCAGGGGATGGACACGGGAAATAATGGCGAGCGAGAGGTGCGGGTCGGCGGTCAGGGCGGCGGAGAGGCCGGCCAGTCCGCCGCCGACGACCAGGATGTCGTGCGTGATCATCAATAGTTCCTGGTGAAATAGACGACGAGAAGGCCGGCGGTCAGGATGACACCAAGGATGGTGAAGATCCAAAAGAGGAGCTTCTCCCGGCGCGCCCCCATGTCCATGATGACCGTCCGCAGGCCGTAGAGAGCATGGAAAACGACCAGAGCGATGAGCAGCGAATCGGTCAGCTTATTGGTGTGGAGGACGAGCGCCCAGTCGGGCTTCTGGTCCTTGGTCATCAGGAAGAACGAGGTCAAGAATTTGATCCCAAGGAGAGCGATGAGGAGGAGCCCCGAGACTCGATGAAAGACCCAGACGAACATTGGATTATCCTTTTCTGAAAGCCTATTTTTACATTAATTTTGAAAAGGATGTCAAGGATTCGCGAAGGCTTTGCTATAACGACTCGGGCATCCGCGACCGGCGGCCGGCTCGGAAGATGCGCTTCTTTAGCACCTTGTAGATCCAGATACGCTCCGGCTCTTGCCGGCCGATCACCTTCACAAAGTTGAGTCCGTCCACTTGGACTCCCTCCGCGGCCAGGCTCTTGACCGGAAAGTCTGAGCCGATGAGGACCCATTCCGGCAGGACCAGAAGAGCGACCTTTTTCCTGCGGACATAGTCGATCACTTCCTCATAAGGAGCATAGGGGATATTCTGGATGCACCGATCATAAGGGTTGCCATCATAAAAATAGAAAGGGATGTGGGGTCCCCAGGTCAGGATTCTCGTTTTCTGGGGAAAATGGTCTTTGAGAAAAAGGCCGGCCTCTTTGAGCACCACCGGATCTTTTTCCCAGATAAAATCCCGGTCGTGGCGGGCCCAGCTGGTCGTGCGCATGACGAAAGAAATCACGATAAGGAAAGAAAGGACCGGCCAAGCCGTGAGCCGGCGGCGCTGGAACAGGGCGGCAATGCCGCTTTCCAGGACGAGCAGGCCTGCGGCCGTGAAGATGATCGAGATGATGGCCAAAGGAACAACAAACCTGTCCAGGACAAAAACAAGAAGCCAGGGGAAAGAATAGACCAGGAGAATTAAGATGAGCAGCAGAGCCCATCGGCGTGTCCTTCTGGAAAGCAGCATCCCGAGGATTCCGAGGAAGACCAGACTCATGGCTGTCTTGCGATGCCAAGGAACTCCTTTTGTCGGAGTGAGAACGGCAGCGTAAGATTCAAGAATACGGGAGGCGTTGAATTTCATGCGGCCGACGGCCCGGGCTCTATTCTCCCAGAGAAATGGCAAAAGAGCTGTCTTTTTCTGCCAGAGGTTGACAAAACGCCCCTTCTCAAAGGCGTTAACGAATTTTTCAGCCTCGCCATGATCATAAGAAAGAATTCCCATCCTAATATTGATGGCGGCTTTTTCCCCGAACCCGAAATGCCATTTCCCTAGGTAGTTGTGGATCAACAAAGCCCGAGAAAAAAGGAAAACCAGGGCCACTCCCGCGAATAATAGCGATCCCCTAAGCGCTTTCCTGAATGCCCTACGCTTGAGGAAGCTTCGGACGAGAGAAACGATGACGAACAGGACGGCCGGGGCCTGGATTTCGGGCCGGGTCCAAAGCCCGACGCCGACAAGTAGTCCGAGCCAGAGCCAGCGTTCCGTCCGGTCCGGAGACTTAATCAACCGGATCCCCAGCCATATCACCCAGGCCAGGAGAAAAGTGTAAAAAGACTCGGTGTAAAGGAGGACCGAAAACCGCAGAAGATAGGGCTGGGCGGCGACCAGAGATGCGGCGACCAGGCTGGTCCGCACATTCAAGAATTCGCGCGAGACGAGATAAACCGGGATGACGGCCAGAGATCCGAACACCGTTGAAGCCAGTCGTCCGGCCAGTTCAATGTCGTGGGTAAACACATCAAAGGCGGCGATGACCAGGGGCCAGAGGTTGCTCCAGTATTCATTGGCCGCGCCCTGCAAACTGCCGTTGCGAGAGATGAGTCTGGCCAGGGCGGCATAATGGACTCCGTCTCCTTCGATGATCTGGTGGTAGCGGAAGAGCATGAAGCGCAAGCCCATGGCCAGCAGGACAATGAAGGCCAGGATCCAGCCCGGTTCCCTGAGAGCGGAGTCCTCTTCCGTCAGACCATCAAGGATCCTTGAAGGCATTCTGGATCTCCTCGATGCTTACGCCCAAAATTTTCCTGGCGATTTCGTCGAGGGCGGCGCCGTCTTCTCCCTGGAAGTGGATCGTGGTGTGGACGTGGGTGAGGGTTTCCCCGGGGTTGAGGGCGGCCGCCGGCGAGGAGGATTCGAGTTCGTAGAAGGGGCCGAGCGGCTTAGCGCCGGGCGCAGGCGGGCCGTCGTTGTAGCTGTTGACCACGTCTCCGCCGAAAGGATACTCCTGAATCTCCCACATCGAATTCACGTAGTCGGTGGCGCCCTCCGGAACGGTCAGGTGGACAACGGTCAGGACCTTTTTAGCGGCGTCATAGCTTCCGGCGAACGGTTTGACCCGCCGGGGGGAGATTCCGATCTTGCTCCTGTACATTCCGTCGCCGCGGAAAAACAGAACTCCGTCCTTGACGACGAGCCGGTCCGCAGGAACCTTGCCGAAGTAGGTGTCATTTACGGCCGGGCCGAGCTCCTCCGCCGGCCCGGGTTTGAATGGGATGACGATTGTGGTCTCCGGCGAGGGATTGAACATCCCGAGGATCCAGATCGAGAGCAGCCCCGTTTCCTTGGTCCAGGATTCCGGGCCGGTGTTGGTAATGGCATTTTCGGAGGAGACGGCCACCATCTTGAGACCCTTCGCCACGGGAATCCCCAGAGCCCGGACCTCTTCCTCTCCGAGAAGGCGGACGATCCGGTTGAGCTCGAGGTTAAACCCCGTCCCCGAGTAATTCACAAGCTGCATGGCCTTGCGGAAATGGATGCGATCCGTATCCTGGGCCACGATATCATAAGCGCCCTCGTTGACCGGAGGCGGGGTGAACCAGTGTTCGAGGTCGAAGGGGTCGTCTTTCTTGAAGAAAATGGAGAACTGACCTCCTTCGGGGCCGAGCCAGAAACGGTCCTCGCCGCCGAAGCCGTTCATATGAAGGTTATTCTGGCCCGAGACGATGAACTCTCGATTGATCCAGCCGTAGCTGAACCCTTCGGGTCCGCCCGCCGTACTCGTCATGATCCGGCCCTGCAGGTCCGGGTTGACGGCGACCTGGGCCAGGCCGTCTCGCCCGGTGAGGACAATGGGGTTGCTGTGAGCCTTGAGGAAGGCGACATCGCCCTTGAAAAGAACGCCCTCCTGGGCCTTCGGTGTCTTTCCGCAGGCAGCCATCAGGGCCGCAACGCAGAGCATGGACCATATCATAGATTTCATAGGACCTCCTATCTCGGAGACCCCTATTATTGACCAAAAATGCGGCCGGACTCAACTCGTTCACTTATTGACATCGCCAATCAGCCGGAGATAGATTAGGGGCGGGAGGTGGTCATGAACAAGGTCGTCGATATATATCTCCCGCTCGATAGCCGCGAGACGGCGAACAGGGAGGTCTGGCCGGTGGCCGTCCGGCAGGCCGTCGAGCTCGTCCAGGTCATCAAGAAATGCGGTTGGAAACCCAACATCCTCAATCCCGACCGGCCGGTCGCCTCCGTCGCCGAGGGCATGAGGGTGATCAAGCGGGCGAAGGGGCAGCGTTTCATCAATTTCATGGCCGGCTGGGCTTATCCGGATTTTTCGGTCAGCCCGATGGCCCAGCTCCCCGCCGACCTTCCTAAGCTGCTGCTCGGGAGCGCCATCCGGGATTTCCCGGGAAACGTGGGACTTTTCGCCGCCGCCTCGGGGACTGCTCACATGGGGATCGAAACCGACCGGCTGTTTGTGGAACGGTTTGAGAACCACGGGGAATATGCGGCCGCCTTAGACGCCTTCCTCAACCAGGGATTCTACCGCCCCCCCTACCCTAAGGCCATCGAGGTCAAAGTCAATGCGACCCGCCGCGATAAGGCCAGGAGTATCAAAGAGCTGCTCCGGGGCTCCATCTACGGCGCTGTCGGCCCGCGCTCAATGCAGATGTGGAACAAGATATCGGAGGCGGATTTCCTGCGCTATTTCGGCATCGCCCGGGAGGGATTCGACGGCCTCCGGCTGGCCAAGATGGCCGAGAAGGTTCCCGACAAGCGCGCCGAACGGGCCCTGAATTTCCTCATCGGCAAGGGCATGGACCTCCGGTTTGGATCGAACCCGAAGAAGCACCTGACACGGGAGATGGTCATCTTCCAGATGAAGGTCTATTTCGCCCTGCTCGAGCTCAGGGAGCAATTCGGTCTCGACTTCATCGGCGTCCAGGACCAGCTCGACTGGGTCGAGCACTATCCGGCGACCGACCTTACCCTAGGAATTCTCAACAACAAGCTCCGGCCCGAATCCGGCGGCACCACCGTGGTGGTGGCCACAGAGGCCGATGACGCCGCGGCCCTGACCATGCAGCTCCTCAAACTGGTCAGCGGCGGCGAGCCCGTGGGATTCAACGACCTGCGCTACTGGGACCCGGCCCAGGGGCTTTATTGGCACGTCAACTCCGGCGCCCTGGCTCCCTTTTTCGCTTACGGCAGCCATAGCTCCCTGGCCGGCTCCTGGTCGGAGCGCCAGACACCCATGTACTTTAAGCAGGGTGGAGGCACCTGCTCCGTGGTCGTGCGCGTCCCCGGTGTCGTGACCTGGGCCCGCTTTTCCTACCGCAACCACAAGATCTACCTGGCCGCCGGCCGCGGGATGACCGATGTGCCCACGGACGAGCAGTGGAAGGAGCGGTCGAAGAAGTGCAATCCCGAATGGCCGCATTGGTATCTCAAGCTTTGCGCCCGGGTCGAATGGAAAGTCAACTCCAACCATCCGATTACCGTGCTGGGCGATTACCTGCCCGACCTCAAGGCCGTCGCCGAAGAGATCGGCCTTCCCTTCGAATGCTACGATTACCGCACGCCCGAGGAGATCCAAAGAGGCGTCGCCCTATAGGGCACTCGACAGCCTGCGAGTGCCGTTCGTCTTGAGTCGCGCCCTGATTTCGTCTATAATATTTATTCTCTGACTGAATGATTCATTTGACCCCAAAAAAGGAGAATCTCATGAAAAAACTCTGTGTTCTTTTTTCCCTGGTCCTCATGCTGGCCGCGGTTGCCGGCGCGGACATCTACATCAAGTCCAAGACCCACACCGATGCCTTTGCCGTGATGGGACAAAGCCAGCCGGCCAAGGACGAGACGACCGA
>DQHV01000350.1 GCA_003524335.1 Candidatus Aminicenantota bacterium
CCAGTATTCGAGGAATTTTTGGTACTCGGTCGCGGCTATTGCCTTCTCGCCTTTTTCCTCATACACCCGGCCCAGCCGGTAATGATACAGTGGAGGGATGAGGTAGCGGATCTGATTCTTGGGGTCGATGGTCGTGAGGCGCTTATATTCGGCGATGGCTTTTTCGAGGTCACCCTTTTTCAAGTAGGCCCTGGCCAGGACGTCTTTGAGGAAAGGAAAATTGTAACCGGGCATGCTCGATATATTCATGGTCGGAAAATTCTCCGGGATTATTTTTTCCCCAGCCTCCACCGCCTTCTCGGGCAGATTCTCCGTGAGAAATACCGCTGCCTGCAAGAGCTGGCAACGCCGTTCTAAGTCTTCCTGGTCCGGTGACTTCATTTTGGGGAGAAGCGACTCGATTCCCTTGAGCCTGCCCTTGGCGGAATCCATGCGGCCCTGCTTCAGGTCGACCCAGCCGAGAGAATAACTATTCCACGCTGAATAAGAAGTATGCTGAGAGGGATTGTGCTTCACCCCCCAATCACTGTAGGCTTGATAAGCTTGTCTGGCCAAATCGTATTCGCCCCGGTCGGCGTACAGGTCCCCCATGAGTAAGTTGGTGGCGGCCAGGGGAGAAGTGGCGCCGGACTTCTCAAATTGGCCTTTCATAGTTAGAAATTCGGCCAGGCTATTATCCCATTGGCCAAGAAAATAATTGAAGTAGGCCTTCAGCCAGTATCCTTCCATTTTTTCCATAGGCGTGGGGGCCCTGGCGATAGACTCTTCCAGCCAATGCTCAGTCTCTGGGTAATTTTCCTCAACGGCAAAGACGTAGGCCAGGCCGATGCAAGACTGGGAAAAATCGGGCCTGATTTCCAAAGCCTCTTGATATTTCGATTTAGCTTGATCAAATCTTCCCTGGCGGAAATAGAGTTCGGCTAGGGAGTCGATAGGATTGGCCTCTCCCGGGTTTGCCGCTGCATAACGCTCAAAATATTGGATGGCCTTTTCAAACTCGCCCAGCTGAGCGTAATCATACCCAGCCTGGTTGAGGGCGGGCCCAAAGTTGAGGTCAAGCGCTAAGGCCTTCTCGAATTCTTCTATGGCCTTGGCCTTATCATCTTGGCTTTCATAGACACGCCCGAGTTCATAGTGGAACTGCTTTTCCTGCGGATATTTATTGGCCAATTCCAGTAAAAGGTTGAGTTTTTTCTCCGGGTTGCGTTCGACGACGCTGGCGTATCCAGCCTCAATATAGAGTCTTTCCTTCTCGCTCGCCTTCTCGGAATATTTATTGGCCATCTCATAGGCTTCGGTAAGAGCCTTGGTGTCGAAGAGTTCGCCCGCGACCTTGCCCAAATAGAGGTAAGCGACGGCAAATGTCGGGTCGAGCGAAACCGCTTTCTCCAGGAATTTGCGGGCATCCGCATAATAAAATTTCTCGTAATCGTCCCGGCCGCGTAGGAAGTAGTTATAAGCTTCCATCGAGTTCGTTGTCAGTTCGGCGATCTTCGGTGGAGCGATTTCGATCTTGGCAGCTAAGGGGCCGAGCCCGCGCGAAATCGTCCGGCTGATCTCGTCGATCTGCGTCTTCAGGACGCTCGAAACGCCGTCGCCCTTGGCCGATGCCGTTCTAAGGAGATGTTTTGTGGCCACATCCAGGACCTTGACGTCCGTGGCAAAGGCCTCTCCTGCCTTGATGTAGCTGCCGAGGACAAGAGCGTCGATGCCTTCTTTGCGGCAGACCTCGAACCCGGCCTCTTCGTCCGAAAGCGCCGCGGCGTCTCTGCCCGATTGGCGGAGGAGGTCATTCAGGCGCTCCCATGAGGTCACCTGAAAGTGTCCGGACTGCTCGAGGCTGGTGATGACGAGGTTGGGAATCGCCTCCTGGAGGTAGTCGAGGTTTTGGTCGCCGGTCCGATTCGTGAACCCGATGACGGCGATGGCGCGTTTGGGTCCTGTCCTGTGAGGAACTATCTTCCAGACGGCAAACCCGATGATGACAAGTGCGATCAAAGCAGCGACCGGCCACAGGGCTTTTTTCAAGCTGAACTGAACCGTGATCTGTTTCGAGGTGAGAGTCTTCCGGATCGGCAGAGCCTGCGACGTGGTTGGAAGTCCCTTTTCGGTCCTGGCCAGGTCCGCCAGGACTTCCTCCGCGCTCTGATACCTTTTCTCTTTGGGCTTCTCCAAGCATTTGAGGATGATGCGGCCCAGTTCATCCGGAATCTGGACGTTGATGCTTCTGGGGTCTGGAGGCCTCTCGCTTTTCTGCTTGACGGCGACGCTCAAGGGAGTGTCGCCCTCGAACGGGACATGCCCGGTCAGCATTTCAAATAGGATTATCCCCAGGGAATAGATATCGGAGCGCGGGTCGGCTTCTTTTCCATCCACCTGCTCCGGCGACATATACTCCGGCGTGCCGATCATGACTCCGGCGCCGGTAATTCCTCTGGCCGCAAGTGAGCGAGCGATCCCGAAATCCATGATCCGGGCGTTTCCCTCGCGGTCGATCATGATGTTCTGGGGCTTGAGGTCGCGGTGGACGACGCCCAGGCGGTGGGCCTCGGACAGGCCTTCGCAGACCTGTTTGCCGATGCTGACCGCCTTGCCGACCGGTAGAGCACCGATCCTGTGGATCAGGCTCTTGAGGTCCTCGCCTGAGACATATTCCATGGTGATGTAATATGTCCCTTCTTCCCGGCCGAGGTCGAACATCCGGCAGACATTCCGGTGCGAGATGGCCCGGGCGAGCTTCAATTCGTTCCGGAAGCGCTCGATGGTCCTCTCGTCCGCGGCGATATCGGGATGGAGAAGCTTCAGGGCCATTTTTTCCTGGACTTCCGTGTCAAAGACTTTGTAAACCCGGCCCATTCCGCCCCGGCCCAGGTCCTCGATGATCTGATATCTCCGGGAGAAGGTCGTCCCGGCCGTCAATTCCTTGATCGGCACCTGGATCGTCTCGGTGAGCACGAATTCCTTACCCGGCGGCAGGGGAGAGGCGCAATTCCCGCAGAACCGGGTGCCGGAGGGGTTTTCAGACTGACACTTGGGGCATTTCATCAGGACGCACCTTTCTTCGGATCCCGATCCCGAATGATACTTATCCCTTACCGTTCACGCAAAGTGCGCTTGGGCCTTGCCCCAATTCATAACATCCTCTCCCAGCGCTGTCAATAGCGCGGGAGGGATCAGGATAGGCCTTCGATCAGGCTGACCTCGCGCGGCGGCTTTTTCTTGTCGAGGGGCAGTAGGATCGTTTTGATCTCGCAGGGGCGGAGCCGATAAGGGATCGGCCGGGCCGCATGAAAAAATAACTGGCGAGACCCTGCCGGACAAGCGATTCTCCCAGAGGGCAGTTGACGTCCGCTTCCACCCACCATCCGCCGACCGGATTCCATCGTCCGTCCTTGGTCCAGCGCCAGACCGGATCTATGTGGGCATGCCCGATCATGTGGATGGCGGGCCTCTCATTCTCCTGCAACCGAGCGGAAGCAGGGAGGGCGGCCCGATTCAGGGCAACTATAAGGAAAAGCGCGGCCAAAACCCACTAGACATGTTTTTTCTGCTGAGACAGTTGGCTCATCCCCGGAGTCTCCTTTTCAGGAAGGGTACGCAGACAACGAATATCACTTCCCGCAAAAGGATGTCAACGGCACTCCGGGCCCTTTTGTCAGACTATCGGCCAGGATCCGCCAGAAAACCGGTTTCGAACCGGCGCTCGGACTTAGCTAAAGTGAAAAAGGCCGTCTACTTTTGCTTTTTCCACTCCGCCCGGAGGAATTTCTCCCATTCGGCATCGGTCATGGGCGAAGCGGCTGGATGAGCGTCTTTAACATGCTTCTTGCCCAGAACGGTGAGTTTCTGAACGGCTTCTTTATCGTCTTTCGCTTCAGCGGAAAGGACGACGTTGTCCAACGTACAGGTAAACGAATATTTCATTTTTCCTACTCCTTATGATTCTATNNACGATGGGCGGCTCGCCGCCTCCCTGGGGTTCCAGCCCGGGATTATCCACGAGGACCGTCTCGATCTTCGGCAGCCAGGAAAAGTGCGGGATCTCATAGCTGTCGAAATTGCGCTCCTGGATGGCGCCGCCGCGGAAATGGATCTCTTCGGAGAGACAATATCCCAGCCCCATGGTGATGCAGCCTTCCATCTGGGCCAGGGCGCCGTCCGGGTTGATCACCCGGCCCATATCTTGGGCGCAGACAACGCGCTTCACCCTAACGGCGCCGCTCTTTTCGACCCCGACCTCGGCCATGGTGGTTACGTAGGTGTTGAGATAATTCACGCAGGCCATTCCGAAGCCACGGCCGCTCGGCGCCTTGGTCGGCTTCCAGCCGAATTTATTAGCCGCTGCCGTCAGCACTTTCTTCATCCGTTCATCCTTAAGGTTGATCCAGCGGAACTCCAGGGGGTCCAGGCCGGCCTTCGCCGCCAGCACGTCTATGTGCGACTCGCGGGCGAACGTGTTGGTGTTGCTTCCCGGCGCTCTCCAGGCGCCAACTTCGAAGGGATGGGCACCGGAGCCTCCCCGGCCCCAGCTGCCCCGAGAGAGGATCCTGTAGTGGGGGATATCGTAGAAAGGCTGGGAAGTCCGCTCGCCTCCGAAAAAGATGTCATAGTCCCAGAGGACGAGGCGGTTCGAAGCGTCCAAACCGGAGACGATCTTGACGACCGCCGCCGGCTGGAAGGTGTCGTAGAAGAACTCCTCGCTCCGGCTCCAGGCGACCTGGACGGGCGCTCCGGCGAGCTTGGCCAGGCGGGCGGCCTCGACCGTCTGCCTGTTCCTGTTCTTGCCGCCGAAGCCGCCGCCGACAAACGGTGTGATGACGCGGACTTTCTCCACCGGCAGTCCGAGAGTCTGGGCAACTTCCTCTTGAAGGCCAAAAGGCCGCTGCGTCGAAGCCCAGACCGTGGCCGAGTCGCCTTCGATCTTAACGGCGGCTGTGTGAGGTTCGAGCGGCGCATGGGCGACATAGGGAGTGAAATAGGATTCTTCGAAAACCGAAACCGCCAGTTTCCTCCCTTCTTCAAGGTTTCCTTTTTCTTCGACCACGTCTCCCGCGGGAGCCACCTTGACCAGATGATCGTAGATGGTCTCTTCATCGACCGTAGCTTCGGGCACGTCCCACTCGGCCCTGATCTTGGAAAGAGCTCCTTCCGCCAGATCGAAGGAGCTGTGCAGCACGGCGATCATGTCGCCGTCTTGAATGATCCTGGCCCCTTCGGTCCTCTCCGCCCCGGAGAGGTCGATCGTCTTGAGCTTCGCCCCGTGGGCGGGCGGCCTCAGGATCCGGGCGTAGAGCATCCCGGGCAGACGGACGTCGCCCGCGTACTGGGCTTTGCCGGTAGCCTTGAGCACGGCGTCCTTGCGGTCGGCCGGCTTTCCGACGATCGCATATTCCGAAGGCGGCTTGACGGGCGGCTTCGGCTCGATGTGCCGTTCGATCATCTTCCCTTTGGCCAAGGCCCCATAAGAAACACGCTTTTGCGGGTTCACTTTCTCGTAAACAAAGCCGTCCTTTGTCGCCAGTTGAACGACGGGGAGCCTCAGGTGTTCGGAAGCGAGCTCGAGAAGGACCGCCCTGGCCTCAGCGGCCGCCTGCCGAAGCGCCGGTCCGAAGTACTTGATCGACCGCGAGCCGAATGTCCCCATGTCCCAAGGACAGAGCGCCGTGTCTCCCATGACTATGTCCACCCGGTCGAGCGCGACGTCGAGCTCTTCGGCGGCGATCTGGGCCAGCGCCGTCTGGGTGCCCTGGCCGAGTTCGGCTTTGCCGGCAAAGCCGGTCACCTTGCCGTCCTCCGCGATCCGGAGATAGGCGTTGAAGTCGGTGGGATAGTNNGCCCTGAATGATTTCCTCCCGGGTCGGCTGCGGATTTTTCCGGAGCAGGCCGTGGGCCGATATGATCATTCCCGAAGTGCAGAACCCGCACTGCATGACGTTGTGGCGGACAAACGCCTCTTGGAGTGGATGGAGCCGGCCGTCCACGGCAAGGCCCTCAATCGTCGTAACTTTCTTGGTTCGCACGTCTTTCATGGGATACTGGCATGACCTTACGGCCTCGCCGTCGACGAGGACCGTGCA
>DQHV01000254.1 GCA_003524335.1 Candidatus Aminicenantota bacterium
GTGAAGTACTGGAGGGCGGCCCCGAACTCCGAATCGTCGACGATCCTCAAGTCGATCTGCCGCTCGCCCGCTTCGGAGGCGATCACGACGGAACCCTTGGTCGTGCCCTCCGCCAGAATCCTCCTCACCCGCGGATGGGAAACGAAAAAGCGGATGATCGAGGCGCCGTCCTTGCCGCTGGCCAGGATGTCAATATCTCCGACCGTTTCCTTCATCCGGCGCAGCGATCCGGCTGCCGANNACGGTCTTGGCGCCGAGGTTGCGGACTTCCAGGAGCTCGAGGAGGCTTTCTGGAATCCCCGAAAGAGCCTCTTTGTATTTCTTCATCTTGCCGGTCTTCAGGTATTCCTCGATCTTAGAGGCGATGCCGCTCCCGATTCCCGGGACTGTCCGGAGCTTCTCTTCATCGGCCAGGGTTTCGACGTCCTCCCCGAGCTCCTCCAGGATGGAAGCGGCCTTCCGGTAGGCGAGGACCTTGAAAGTCACCTCGCCCTTGATCTCCAGGGCATCGGCGATCCTGTAAAAGAGCGTCGCGATCTCCTTGTTCTTCATCGGCCTCAGCGAAATGCGGTTCGCGGTACTCCTCTTATTCTATATCTGCCNNCGTCGACAAAGAGGTTATCGACGACCTGAAGCGACATTCCCCGCCGCGCGACGATGTGACACCGGAGACGCTTTCGGCGTCTTACGCCCGCATCTCCCGCGATCCCAGGCCGGCCGACGAGCTGCGGGCGGTCGCCCGCCGGGAAGTGGAGCGGGCGCGGCGCTCCAACCAGGCCATCATCTTCAAGATGGGGCACCACTCGGTCGCCGAGCACGGCGTTTTCAACTTCGACATCATCGGAGTGAGCCGCCTGGCCCTCGAAGAGATCGAGAAGTTTCGCCTCTGTTCTTACACCGAGAAATCCCAGCGCTATATCAAGCTGGGTGATGATTTTATCATCCCTGAGGAGGTCAGAGGGGCCGGGCTGGAGCGAATTTTCCTGAAAACTGTCCGGGCCCAGAACGCCCTTTATCACAACCTCCACGAAAGGCTGAGGCCCTACATATTTAATAAATATAAGGAGTTGGCAGAGCACCCTAAGAACCATTCAGTGCTCGAGGGCTGGGCCAAGGAAGACGCCCGGTATGCGGTCAGCCTGGCTACGGAAGGCCAGGTCGGCCTGACTATCAACGCCCGGAACCTTGAACTCCTGATCCGTCGTTTCGCCGCCAAGAAGCTGGCGGAGTTCCGGGAATTGAACAATCGGATCTATGCGCTGGCCAGGGAGGTCGCCCCGTCGCTCATCCTCTTTATCGAGGCGACTGATTTCGATGCCCGGACCTCTGGGGAGCTCGAAGAGGCAGCCCGGCCACTTTTTATGGAAGAGGGAAGAGCCGGGGAGAAAAGGGCGCCTCGACGATCGGCAGGGGAGGAGGATGTGGCCTTGGCCGAGGCGACCCCGGACGGGGACGACAGGATACTGGCGGCGCTCCTCCATGCCTCGACCGCGATGTCTTACTTTCTCTGCCTGAGGCGGGTGCGCCGGCTGACCCCGGCCGGAAAAAAAGAGATCATCAAAACCGCGCTGCGGCACATGGAGTTCTATGATTTCCCGCCGCGCGAGTTCGAGTATGCCGGTCTGACCTTCTCGCTCCTCGTTTCGGCCTCCTGCTTCGCTCAGCTCAAGCGGCACCGGATGGCCACTCTGACGACCCAGCACTACGATCCCGCCCTCGGCGTGACTGTGCCGTCTTCGATCGAGGCCAGCGGTGCCGGCCGTGAGTTCCGCGAGCTGATCGCCCGCACGAACGAAACGTACGCCGCTCTGCTGCCCAAGGCCGGTCCGGCGGCCTCCTACGTGCTGACGAACGCCCACCGCCGCCGCGTCCTCCTCAGGGTTAACGTCCGGGAACTTTATCACATCTCCCGGCTGCGGGAAGACCCCACGGCCCAATGGGAGATCCGGGAGATCGCCGGCCGGATGTCCAACCTGGCCCGGAAGGAAATGCCCCTGAGCTGTCTACTTCTCGGCGGCAAGGACCGATACCCCGCTTTGTATCAAAAGGTTTTTGGGAAACCGCCGAAACTCTCGNNCCTGAAGGTGTTTGGGAAACCGCCGAAACTCTCGCCGCCGCACTATCTCAAGCAAGGGACGAGATTCAAACCAACTAGAACGACTTCACGATAAACTTGTAGAACTTTCTCTTCCCGACCTTCAGCAGATGTTCCCGTATGTCCGTGATATCCACCTGGTAGTTGATATCGTCGATTCTCTGGCCGTCAAGATAGACCCCTCCTTGCTGAATGACTCTTTTGGCTTCGCCGCGCGAGGGGAAAATTTGCAGGTCCATTATTATATTTATGAGGGACTGCCTGAGTTGGGTTTCTACCGAGTCAGATATCTTCACGCGGTCGATCACGGTGGTCTCGAGATTGGCGGGTACTTCTTTCTGTTTGTGCACGCGGTCGAACTCCTCCGCGGCTTCTTCGGCTTCCTTCTCGTCCCGGAAATCCCTGATGATCGACTTGGCCAACCCTACTTTGAGGTCCTTTGGATTGATCCGGCCCGCCCTCGCTTCCGATTTCCAAGTCTCAATCTGTGACACCGGCACATCGGTCAGGAGCTCGTAGTACCGGAACATCAGCGGGTCGCTGATGGACATGATCTNNGGTTGAATTTCTGGTCGGTTCCCCCGAGCTCCACGTCCGCCCGCAACGCCACCGAGTCATACGCCTGCATCAGAGGGTAGAGTATCTCGTGGACCGAGATCGGGATGCCCTCCTTCAGTCGTTTGGTGAAGTCGTCCCGTTCGAGCACCCGGGCGACGGTGTACTTGGCGGTCAGGTGGATGATCTCGAAGCTCGTGAGCTTCCCCAGCCACCGGGAGTTGAAGTCGATGATGGTCTTTTCTCGGCTAAGGACCTTGTAGATCTGAGCTTTGTAGGTCTCGGCGTTTTTCAGGATCTCTTCATGGGTCATGGCCGGCCGTGTCGCTGACCGTCCCGAAGGATCGCCGATGAGGCCGGTGAAGTCACCGATGAGGAAAATGACGTCATGGCCGAGGTCCTGGAAGTGCCTCATCTTCCGCAAGAGGACCGTATGGCCGAGATGGATGTCCGGAGCTGTGGGATCGAATCCAACCTTCACGGTAAGAGGCTTCTTGTCCCGCAGCGAACGCGCGATCTTGGCCCGGAGCTCCTCCTCCTGGATGACCTCGACGCATCCTCTGCGGAGGTAGGACAGCTGTTCTTCGACGGCCTTGCTCATGCGTCCCTGATGAAGACTCTTCTCCCGCGAACCTCGAGACGGCCTTCGAAAAAGAGGCGGACGGCTTCGGGATAGATCTTGTGCTCCTCGACGAGGATCCGGGCGGCGAGCGTTTCTTCCGTGTCATCCTGGAGGACGGGCACCATCGCCTGGATTACGATCGGGCCCATGTCCACCTCTTCGGCCACGAAATGCACGGTCGCGCCCGAGAACTTGACACCCCAGTCGATGGCCTTCTGCTGGACGTGCAGCCCCGGGAACGAGGGGAGAAGGGCGGGATGGATGTTCAGGCAGCGGCTCTTGAACTCGCGGCAGAAATAAGGGGACAGGATCCGCATATATCCGGCCAGGCAGACCAGGTCCACGTCGCGCTTCCGGACTTGCCGGACGGCCTCCTTATCGTATTCCTCGCGGTTGGGGAAAAGCTTGGGATTGAGATAGAACGTCTCCAGCCCCCGCTCCCGGGCGGTCAACAATCCCGGCGCCGCTTCGACGTTGCTGAAGACGAGCGCCACTGAGGCGTTGATCTTCCCCGCCGTGATGGCCTCATGGATAGCCCGGAAATTGGAACCCCGGCCGGAGAGGAAGACGGCGATCCTCCCTTTTTTCTTGGGGCTGACGAAAATCTCCTCCGCCATGGCTTGACCCTCGTCTGACGAATTCAGAATTTCAAGAACAAACCTATTTTAATCGAATAGCCGCTGAAATCAATCACAGCCTCGTGGACGTTGCGGACGTTAGCGCCGTCCGGCTCCTCGGGGAGGACGTGCATCGTGGGCCGCCAGAAGCCGGACTGGGGAAGGTATTCCTCGTAGGAGTAGAGAGTCCCCTTCTGCTCTAACCGATTCTCCCCGGTTAACCCGTCCACGCGGGCGGACCGGGCCACGGCCTCGATGAAGAAACCCAGCGACTGGTCGAAGGAATAGCTCAGGCCGAGTCCGCCGAGATAGCTCAGCCCGCCGGCCTTGGCGTTGTCATAAACCGGATATGTAAAGCGTTTATCTGTGACCTTCTTCTGCGCTTCCCGGGATACGTACCTGGCCTGGACCACGCCCGCGCCGGCGCGGAGATAGACGTTGAACTTCGGGCCCAGAGGGACGTTGAAGTAGCCGGAAACCAGGAGGGGAAAAGCGCTGACCTTGGTCGGACAGGCACGCTCGTACAAGGTCCCGGCTTCTTCGATTGTCAGGAGAGTCCCCTCCTCATCCAGGGAGCCATACCCATATCCGGCGCTCAGGCCGAGCTTTATCCACCGGGAAAATGAGAGGAGGAGTTCGGCTTCAAAATCCACTCCAAGGCGAAATCGGCTGATGTCTCCGCTGACGAACTGCATGTTGGCGTCGACATCGGCCGATTGCTTCAGTCCCTCCCGCCAGCCCGCCAAGGCGGCATTGACCTCGCCCAAGTTCATCTGCCACAGGCCGGAGGACAGCCTCAGCTGGATGTCAAGTCCGCTGGAGCTTCGAGGGAGGATAAGGAGCACGGCGCCTAAGGCGGCGACGGCCAATGCCTTTTTCATGCTCGGTGCGCCCACATTTTATCGGATCGCGAGTGCTCCCGGGAGTGCGTTTTTCCAGGCCTCAAACAGGCGATGGATGGGTTGGCGGACGATCTCCTGGCCGTCCTGCCGGATGACCAGCTCTTTCCCTCCTATCCGGCCGATCACCTTGGCGGCGACGCCCTTTTCTGAGGCCAGGTCGAGGAGCTTGGGCAGGCGGGTTTCGGAAGCACTGAGCAGGATTCGAGACTGGGCTTCCCCAAAGAGCAGCGCATCCGGCCTGATCTTATCCTCAAGGTCAAGGGCACAGCCGACTCCCGTGCGGTCCAGGATGCAGGCTTCGGCGGCGCAAACAGCCAGCCCTCCCTCGGAGAGGTCGTGCGCCGACCGGACAAGGCCGCGGGCGATCGCCTGGATGCAAACCTCCTGGACAGATTTCTCCCGTTCCAAGTCGATCCCGGGCGGCCGGCCTTTCTCCAGGCCATGGATTGACCTGAGGTACTCTGATCCCCCGAGCTCGTCCGTGTTCTCACCCACGAGAACGATCGCGTCGTTTTCTTTTTTAAACCCCGGTCCGACGAGCCGGTCCACGTCATCGATCAGCCCAACGATGCCGAGTACCGGCGTCGGGCGGATCGAAAGCCCCTCGGTGTCGTTGTAGAAGCTCACGTTCCCGCCCGTGACCGGGATTTCGAAAGCCCGGCAGGCCTCGGCCATACCCTCGATGATCCTTTTGAACTGCCATATGACTTCGGGCTTTTCGGGGTTGCCGAAGTTCAAGCAGTTGGTGACGCCGATCGGCCGGGCGCCCACACAGGCCAGGTTGCGGCAGGCCTCGGCTACGGCGATGGCCCCGCCGGCGCGGGGGTCGAGATAGCAATAGAGCGCATTGCCGTCCAGGGTCATAGCCAAGGCCCTCTTCTGGCCCTTAATCCTGAGGACAGCGGCATCCGCCCCTGGCAGGAGGGCCGTGTTCGTCTGGACCATATGGTCATACTGCCGGAATACCCATTGCTTGTCGGCGATAGTGGGAGAGGCAATGACCTTGAGAAGGGCCGCGCCGAGATCACCGGCCAAGGCAGGAAGGTCGAGTTTTTGGACGGTCTGGAGATAGGCGGGTTTCCGACTGGGCCGGTGGTAAACAGGGCAGAGGTTGACGACGGCCTCCACGGGGACATCCACGACCGTCTCGCCGCGGAAGCTCACCCGGAGGTTACGGCCGGCCGTGACCTCACCGATGTTGACCGCATCCAGATCCCACTTGGCGAATGTTTTCTGAACCTCGGTCACGTTCTCCTTTTTGGCTACGAGGAGCATCCTCTCCTGAGATTCCGAGAGCATGATCTCGTAAGGCGTCATGCCCTCTTCCCGCTGGGGGACGACGTCGAGGTTGATGGAGATTCCCGTTCCCGACTTGGCGGGCATCTCCGCTGTCGAACAGGTCAGGCCGGCTGCGCCCATATCCTGGATCCCGACGATCAGGCCCTTGTCCATGACCTCAAGGCAGGCTTCCAGGAGGAGCTTCTCCTTGAACGGATCGCCCACCTGAACGTTCGGTCTCTTCTGTTCGGTCTCTTTCCCGAACTCGGCCGATGCCATGGTGGCGCCGTGGATGCCGT
>DQHV01000371.1 GCA_003524335.1 Candidatus Aminicenantota bacterium
GCTTCGACCCGATGAGCATCAAGTACATCAACCTGGCCCACCAGGCCGGGCTCGGCGTCGGACGGCCCGAAGAAATCGAGGTCGTAGGCGATGAGAGCCTGACTCAACAAAGCTGGAACTTCAGCGTCGGCCGGTCCTTTCATCGGTTGGCCGGCTGGTTCACCTGGTTTGGTCCCACCAGAGTCTTCCAGAAGCTCCTGACCCGGCCGCCACTGCTCTACCTCTTGACTTTGTACTCCTATATTTATCACGATGTCGTTCACTGGCCGCTCCGGGAAAAGCGCGTGGCCAAGAAGTGGCTCGTCGAGTCCGCTTGGNNGCTCTTCCAAGAGTACCGTGAAAAAGGAGCTCTGCGTCCGTCGCCAAGGTGACGCGCCAGACCCGTCGCTAGAAAGGAAGGAGATAAAGATGGACCTTTTCGAGAAATGCATCGGCTTCTACTCAGACCCAGAATGCGCCCAGAAATACGGCTATCCGACTAACCCCCGGACCGCCCAAAGTCTGGGCCTTTATCCGTATTTCATCCCGATCGAGCAGGCGGAGGGACCGGAGGCCGTCATCAAAGGGAAGACATTCATCATGATCGGCTCGAACAATTATCTCGGCCTGACTATCCATCCGCGGGTCAAGGAGGCGGCCATCGAAGCCGTCCGCAAATATGGGACAAGCTGCACGGGATCCCGATTCCTCAACGGCACGCTGGAAATGCATTTGGAACTCGAAGAGAGGTTGGCGAAGTTCGTTGGGCAGGAAGCGGCCCTCGTTTACAGCACCGGCTTCCAGGTCAACCTGGGCACGATCCCGGCGATCGTCGACCGGGGAGATATCATCATCACCGACAAAGAAGTCCATGCGAGCATCGTCGACGGCGTCCGCCAGGCCAAGGTCCAGAAAAACGTCCACCCCCGTCATTATCGACACAACGAACCGGCCGACCTGGAGAAAATACTAAAATCCTGCCCAGCCGAACCGGCAAAACTGGTCATCGTCGATGGGGTGTTCAGCATGGGGGGGGATATCGCTCCCCTGCCCGATATTATCCCCCTTTGCCGGGCCTACGGAGCGCGGCTCATGGTCGACGACGCGCATTCCCTGGGAGTCCTCGGGGGCGGCCGCGGCACGGCCCATCACTTCGACTGCGTAAAGGATGTGGACCTTGTCATGGGGACGTTCAGTAAGTCATTCGCGTCCGTCGGGGGGTTTATCGCCGGGCCCAAGGAGGCCATCCATTGGATCCAGCATTTTTCCCGGCCCTTCATTTTCAGCGCCAGCCTGCCGCCGGCGAACGTCGCCACGGTCCTCGCCTGCCTGGATGTGCTGGGGCAGGAGCCTGAACGGGTCCAAAGACTCACTCAGGTCGGCGAGACAATGAGGACCGAACTCAGGGCCATGGGATACAATATCGGCCCCACCCAGACCCCGATCATCCCCATGGTCATAGGCGACCAATTCAGCACGATCAGGGCCTGGAAGATCCTGTTCGATGCGGGGATATACACGAATGTAGCCCTGCCTCCAGCCGTCCCGCCCAATTTTGCCCTTCTTCGGACGAGCTATATGGCCACCCACACCGACGCCCACCTGGATAAGATCTTAAAGACCTTTAGAGAGGTCAAGGACGAGCTCCACTTGGCCACCTGAGCGGCCTCTACCGCTGGCACATCCTGGACCCGGTGAGGTTCGAGAAGGACCTGAAAGTCACGATCCAGGGCTTGGGACGGAGGACCGAGGGACGCTACCTGCTCGCGTGAACAAAGCTTGGGAGGCCGAAAAACCCGTCAGGCGTTGACGTCGGCGGGATTTCAGGCTAGAATGAAAAAAGGAACATAAGCGGAATGAACTTCAAAACACAGGGCGGGGCCGGACCGTACTCTCTTCCACTCCTATTGGCCGCCATTTCGATCTCCGCCTTCTTCCCGCTTCTGTTTGTCGTGCTTCCCGCTGTTTTCGCTCACCTCTTCCTTGTCCTCTTCCGGCCGAGGCCCATTGAAGATCTTCGCCTCCCCTTCTGTCTCTTAGCGCCGCCCTCCCTCCGCAGCCCGCCGTTCTGACCTCCTCCTATCCCACCGCCTGGATAATTCACGATTTCCCTTGAGGAGGAGACTCTGATGAGCAAAAATGATATGCCGGATAATTCCAAAGAACTCTCAAGCATAAAGAATAAGCCCGGCCTGGCCATAAGACTCCGGGCCGCTTTCAACAGAGCCCGCGGCCTTCCCATCGAGATCGACCTGAGCGCCCACTGGAGGACGGTCGGCCAAATCCACGTTTTCCAAAGGCAGAACGCCCTCCCCCAGACGTCCGACGCCGAGCTGGGCACCCTGTCGCAGAAGCTCCGCGCTCGGGTGGCATCGGAGCCTCAGCCCGAAAAAGCTGCGGTCGAGGCCTTCGCGCTCGTTTATGAGGCATGCAGCCGGGCCGTCGGGCTCGTCCCCCATGATGTCCAGATGATCGCGGGGGTGGCGATGCTGGAGCGGAAAATCGCCGAACTCCCCACCGGTGAGGGCAAGACCCTGGCGGCGGTATTCCCCGCCTATCTCCAGGCCCTATCGGGCCGGGGGGTTCACATCTTGACGTTCAACGATTATTTGGCCCGGCGGGACGCCGCTTGGATGGGACCGATCTACCGACTCCTGGGACTCAGCGTCGGGTTTGTCCAGGAAGGCATGAGCAAGTCCGAAAAGCGGAACGCCTATGCCTGTGATATTACCTACGCAACGGCGAAGGAAGCCGGGTTCGATTTCCTCCGCGACCGAGTCGCCCATGAGACAGACGATCTCGTCCACCGGCCTTTCCATATGGCCCTGGTGGACGAGGCGGATTCGATTCTCGTCGATGAGGCCCGGATCCCGCTGGTCATCTCAGGAGCGGCTGGTGAGCTCAGCGCGGACGCCGAACGCCTCGCTCCTCTGGTCCGCCGGCTGGTCCCTGCCCGGGATTATGAAACGGACGAAGAACGGAGAAACGTCTTTCCCACGGACGCCGGCCTGGAAAAGCTGGAGGAGGCCCTCGGCTGCGGAAATCTCTACTCTGCTCAAAACGAGCAGCTCCTGGCCGCTGTTCATTGCGCCCTCCACGCCGAAGCCCTCCTCAAGCGCGACATCGACTACATCGTCAGGGACGGACGTATCGAGATCGTGGACGAATTCACCGGAAGGATCATGGAGAAACGCCATTGGCCGGACGGTCTCCAGGCCGCCGTCGAGGCCAAGGAGAACGTCTTCCGCAGATCCGAGGGACGCGTCCTCGGCTCGATCACTCTCCAGCATTATTTCCGGCTCTATCCCAAGCTGTGCGGGATGACGGCTACAGCTGAATCCTCCGCCGCGGAGCTCGAGGAATTCTACGGCCTGAATGTCACCGTCATACTGCCCCACCGGCCTTGCCTTCGAGTCGATCATCCGGATCTCGTTTTCACCCACAAGGACGCGAAAACGCGTGCCCTGATCCGGGAGATTGCGGATGTCCATGCTGCGGGACGTCCTGTCTTGGTCGGAACGCTGAGCGTCCGCGAGTCGGAAGAGCTGGCGGCGGCCTTGAGGGAATCGGGCGTCCGCCTGGAGGTCCTCAATGCCAGGAATGACGAGCTCGAGGCCAAAATCATTGCTGAGGCCGGCCGGCTCGGTGCTGTCACGATCTCGACGAACATGGCCGGCCGGGGCACGGACATCCGGCTCGGCGGCGGGAATGAGGCGGAACGGGAAGAGGTTGCCGCCCTGGGCGGGCTGTACGTGATCGGTACCAACAGGCACGAGAGTCTGCGCATCGACCGCCAGCTCCGGGGCCGTTCCGGCCGCCAGGGCGATCCAGGGTCATCCCGCTTCTTCATCAGCCTGGAGGACGAGATCTTCGAGCGCTACGGGCTGCGGACCAGGTTTTTCACCCGCTACCGCCTCGATAAGCAGGACAAGGAAGTGGACGATCCGGTCATCCGGAGGGACATCGTCCACGCCCAAAAGGTGATCGAGGGCCAGAATTTCGACATCCGGAAGACCCTCCGGTCGTATTCCGAGTTCATCGAAACCCAGCGAAAGATCGTCCAGAAAGAAAGGGAGAGAATCCTGCGTTCTGGCGATCTGACCTGGGAAACAAAACGGCTCCCGCCGACACTCCGGACCAGGGGAATCGCCCGGTTCGGCCCCCAAGATTGGGAAGAAATCCTGAGGCAGGTCAGACTCTTTCACCTGGACCGCTTCTGGGCCGACCACTTGGCCTTTCTCGGTGATGTCCGGGAGAGCATCCATATCGTCAGCCTGGGGGGAAAGGAGCCGTTGCATGAGTTCCAGAGAAGTGCAACCGACGCCTTTGCCGAGATGGAAAAGAGGTCCGCTAGAGTGATCATCAAGACTCTGAGAGATCTAGTTAAAAAGCAGGGACCCGTTGACTTATCCGACGAAGGGCTCAAGGGTCCTGCATCCACCTGGACGTATCTGGTCAACGAAGAGCAGTTCGGCTGGGGCGTTGAGCTTCTCAAGGGGAAAAATCTCGGTTTCGCCGTCGGCGCAGCGGCTTTCTGGGGACCGCTCTTCGTCTTCACACTCCTGATGAAGCGGCTGCGCCGTCGGAAAAAAAGGGCCATGGCGCAAACCAGGGATTGACTTTGTCGCTGAAGGAGAAGCCGTTACCGGAAGGTCGTGGCGTTGGCCGCTCACAGCTTTGTTGAAGCCTTTTTCGCGACTGATGCCGATTCGCCCATTAGACCATTAAGCCCGGAGTTCGAGAAGCAGGGGGCTTAGGCCTCGGTTAGGGCTCCCTCCGCTAGATGCCGGAGACGACGACGTCCTTGAACACCAGGCTGGGGAACCTCTGGCTGGAGTAGAGATAGGGGTCGTTGGCGACCTCGACGAGTCGCGGCCAGATCTTGAGGTGGTTGTCGGCGATGTTCATCTCCGAGACGGCCTGGACGGGAACGCCGTTTTCGAACAGCTGCCCGCTGATGCCGATCGAAGTGTCGCCTGTTGTCGAGTTCGAATTCCCTCCGATGAATCCGGTGATCAGGATCCCCCGGGCCAGGTCTTTCATGATATCGGCGACCGAGCGCTTCCCGGGCGGGATGATCAGGGTTGACGGGCTTCCGGTCGTCGGCTCCCAGCCCAGTTTCCGGCTGTAATACCAATCGACGTAGAACTCCTTGAGGACGCCCGCATCGATCATGACCCGCTTCTTGCCGGCGAACCCGTCGTTGTCGAACAGTCGGCTCCCCAGCGCTCCCTTGATGAAGGGATCGTCGATGAGGGTGAGTTTATCGCTCGCCACTTTCTGGCCTTTTTTGTCGGCGAGGAAGCTCTGCTTCTGCTGGATGCCCCGGCCGAACATGGCCTGGAGGAAGCCGCCTCCGAATCGGGCCACGACCCTGTTTTCGATGATGACCGGGAGCGTTTCCGTCTTGAGTTTCTTAGCGCCGAACAGGGCCAGGGTCCGCCGGGCCGCGTCCATTCCGATCATCTCGGGCTTGGGCAGAGCCTTGCGCCGGAAGGACACGGCGACGCCATATTCGGCGGGGCGGCGGTCTCCCTCATCCTTGCCTGTCATCTCGGCGCTGCCCACGAAATAAGTGGATTCCGAATAGCCGTCGAAGCCGTTGCTCGTCATCAGGAGCGATTCGCCGTAGCCGTCGGTCGATCCGGCCGTGACCGAGATGACCTTGTCCCCACCCTTGGCCAGGCAGGCCTCCTCGATCGCCTTGACGAAGGCATGCCGCTCGTCCGGAGACAACGTCTTGTAGTCGGGATCGACCTGGCCCAGGTCGATGTCCTGACGGCCCTGGTAGTATTTCGGGTCGGGGAGACTCCGGAAGGGATCTTCGGCCAGGAGCCTGGTCTGGGCGACGGCCCGGCCGATGAAGTCCTTGAGGGCGTCCTTTCTCAGGTCCGAGGTGTTCATGCTCGAATAGCGGCCATCGACGAAGATCTCGAGGGAGAGCGCTTTCGTCGAGGCTTCCTTGATATTCTCAGGCTTGCGCTCCCGGTAGCTGATTTCAACGGTCCGCTCGGTGTCGATCCCGATCCGGCAGGCGGCCGCTCCGGCCGCCTTAGCCGTCTGGATCCCCGACTCTGCGAGGTTATACAACTCCTGCTTCATCGTCCTTCTCCTTTCTTCAACCCCGAGTCCCGCCCACGGTCAGGGACTTGACGAGGATGGTCGGCTGTCCGAACCCGCAGGGCGCGGCTTGGCCATCCTTGCCGCAGGCTCCTGCTCCGCCCTCGTGAAACTCGAAGTCATTGGCCAGCATGGTGATGTTGGAGAGCATCTTGGGCCCGTTCCCCATGATGTTGATGTCCTTGATCGGGGCTCCCAGCTTTCCGTTTTCGATCATCCGGCCCTGAGAGACATAGAAAGCGAAGTCGCCCTCCCCGATCTTGACCTGGCCGTTGCTGACGTCTTCGACGTAAATCCCTTTGCCGGCTGCCCTGATGACTTCATCGGGAGTCGCCGGTCCCGCCTCCATATAGGTATTCCTCATCCGGGGGATCGGATAGTGCTGGTAGCTCTGGCGGCGGCCGTTCCCGGTCGGCTTGACGCCGTAGAACTTGGCGGAGATCTTGTCGTGGATGAAGCTCGTCAGGATGCCCTTCTCGACCAGGACCGTCTTCTGTCCGAGTGTGCCCTCGTCGTCGACGTTGATCGAGCCGAGCTGGTGGGGGACCGTACCGTCGTCGACGATGGTCACGAACGGCTCGGCGACCTTTTTCCCGATCATAGTGCAGTAGGTCGAGATCTTCTTCCGGTTGAAATCGGCCTCCATGCCGTGCCCGATCGCTTCATGGAGAAGGACTCCTGTGACGCCGGGGCCGAGGACGACCGGTATTTCACCCGCCGGCGGCTGGACGGCATCGAAAAGAACCAGGGTCCGATTGACGGCAGTTTTGGCAAGCTCCTCGACGAGACCGGGCGCGAAATAAGAGAAGTCCCGGCGCCCGCCGAAGTTCCAGCCGGCTCGCTCGCGCTTCCCGTTCTTCTCGGCGACGGCGGTCGCGGCCAGGTAGGTCCGCGGTTGAACGTCCTCGGCTTTGACGCCGTCGCTGGTCATGATCAGGATCCGCTTCTGCTGATCATGGAATTGGGCGTTGACCTTGACGACCAGCGGGGAGAGGGCGAAGCAGCGGTCGTTGACAGCTTGGACCAGGGGGAGCTTTGTCTCGAGAAGGACTGCGCTGAACAAGGTTTTGAGGGGATAATAGTCGGCCGTCTTGAGCCGGGTGAACGTCCGGGCCGGATTCGTGGCGGGTCCCGCGGCGATNNAAGCCGTAGCCGACTTGGTCGCCCTTGACGGTCCGGATGCCCACGCCCAGGGCGACGTCGCTGAACGCCCGGTTGACCTTCCCGTCCTCGAGAATGAGGTAGTTGCTGATGGTGTGCTCGAAGAAGAGGTCGGCTAAGTCGCCACCCTTGGCCAGCGCCTCAGCCAGGATCTTTCGGCAGAGCCCGTCGGTGATGCCGAACTCGCGTTCGAAATAGCCGGCACTTTCGGCCTGGCCGAAGGCCGGCCAACCTTTGGTGAGGATCGCCGGGACGGCCAGCGTCGCGGCCGCGCTGGCGCCCGATTTGATAAAATTGCGCCGCGTCATTTTCTTCATGAATTCCTCCTTTCTATGGGGGGCCAAACGGGAAAATGGCCCGAGGCTATTGAAATCGGCATAGAAAATTCCGTTTCATTTATTAATACGCACGAATCGGGCAAATAGTTTCGGATTAAGGAAAGGACACTTGTGGTAAAATAGATCTATGTTTGCTCGGCAACAATACCGACTTCGCTTCATTATCGCGCTTCTTCTCCTCCTGAATTCCCTCGCCTCGCCGCAGAAGAACTCGGATAATTGGAAGGCCTGGCTGGACGAAGTGGAGCCGATCATAACCAAGAACGAGCGGGCTGTTTTCAAAGGCCTTCAAACGGAAGAAGACCGGCAGAGATTTCAATCCCTATTCTGGAAAGTCCGGGACGCAACGCCCGGGACGCCGGAAAACGAGTTCATGACCGAATTCTACAGCCGCCGGCGCTATGCCGAGAGCCGCCTGGAGGGCGCCCCATCGGACCGAGGCAGGATCTATATCATCCTCGGAAAACCGGCCGAGGTCCAGAATTTTGCGGGGTCAGACAAGGTGGTGGATTGCGAGCTGTGGATCTATCAGGCCGAGGGCCGCAGCGCGCTGCCTCCGTTGATGTATCTCCTGTTTTTCAAGAAAGATAACCTCGGCGAATACAAGCTTTACTATCCGGGCCTTAACTCGAGCCTGGATGTTCTCTCGGCCGGCAATAGGCAGGGCCGCATGTCCAGAGCGAGGGCCTATCGACTCATCCAGGAGAGCCACCCCGAACTGGCCAAAGCGACTCTTTCGGTCATCCCCGAGGAAGCGAACGCGGCCTTCGCCTCGGCTCCCAACTCTTCGGGTCAGACGATCGGCCAGATCTTCACTTTGCCGGAAAGAGAGGTGGAGAGAAGCTACCTCAGGTATTTCAGCTCCCCCGCCGGGACCACCGAGGTCAGTTACTCGGCCAAAGAGATCTCCGGAAAAGCAGCGGTTTTTCTGACCGAACATCAAGGAACAAGGTTTCTCAGCTATTCCTTCATGCCGGACAGGATTTCGACCGCTCGGACAGAGGATAGCCTGGAGACCGCCCATCTTATTTTTCTCTTGAGGGTCGAAGACAAGATCGGCAGAACGGTCTTCCAGCAGGAAAAAGAGATCCGCCTCAGGCTCGACGAATCGAAGTACAAGGCCATGCTTGAAAGAAAGCTCATCTTTAACGATTTTGCCCCGCTCATCGAGGGGGAGTTCCGGATCAGTCTGACCTATACCAACAAGACCAGCGAGGAATTTTTCGTGCGGGAGCAGGATATCGCCGTGGACGATCGGACGCCGTCACTTGTGGTGGGCTACCAGGTCAAGGAGAAAAGCCCAGACCTGCTGATGCCGTTTTGCATCGGCCAACACAAGGTCCTCCTCGACCCCCGGTCGATCTTCTCGCCCCAGGATTCTTTGGAGGGGCTGATCCTGGCTGATGAACCGCCCGAGTTGTTCCTCGCCCCAAGAGATAAAGAAGGCCCTTTGATCAAGATCCAGGGTCTTTCCAAGCAAGGAGATGTGGTCGTGTTCCGGCAGCCGCTGGCCGGCATCGAGCCGGGAAACTACGATTTGCTGGTCAGAAGAAACGGGGAGGAGGTCTTTCGTCGGGCCCTATCCGTGTTGTCATTTAAGGCCGAAAAACCTCTTGAATTCGAAAGGACCGAACCTCTCTCTTTTCTGATCCAGCTGCCCTTCATCATCGGCCAGGAATACCTCAACACCGCGCGCGTGGAGAAAGCCCTGGAAAGCTTTGAAAAACTCCCCCCTCACCTCTGGAACGGCGACACGCTCCCGGTCATCGCGCGGGCCTATTATCTCCATAAAGATTATGCCCGGGTGGTGGAACTCCTGGAAAGGGACACGGTGGAAAAAAACTATCCTGTGCTGCTTCTCCTGGGCAACTCCTCGCTGGAGCTCAGGAAGCTGGATCAAGCCGCCCTCTACTTCGAAGAGGTCCGGAAATTTGGCGACACGGCTGAGGCCAACAACGCTCTCGGAGCCATCTATTACTCGCTGGGAGAAAGGGACAAGGCCAAGGTTTATTGGGAAAGGGCCAAGAAGCTCGAAAAGAAGTCCGACGAAAAGAGTCCTAAAACAGACGAGAAAAGGAGCGATCTATGAGAAATGCCGGGAGAATCCTTGCTTTCGTGCTCATCTTCATCTGGGCTTTCCATTCGGCCAGTTATGGGGCGGCCATAACTGGCGCTGTCGACGGCACCATAAAGGACATGGCGACAGGCCAGCCTGTATCCGGAGTCAAGATCAGCCTGGTATCGGCCAAGACGGAAAGCCTGACCTTCGAGCTGACCACAGACCAGAAAGGTCATTTCTACAGGAGCGGCCTCGTCCCCGGCATCTACAAAATGACCCTAGAGAAGGAAGGCTACGTTCCTCAAGGAGGGTCCATTCGGGTCGTCCTCGACGAGACCACTCGATTGGAGTTGAAACTCGAACCCGCCAAGGGCCCGGAGGCCGGCGCACCGGCTGTTGCCAAAATGGTTGTTGCGGGGAACGAACTGATCGCGGCGGGGAAGTATGATGAGGCCATTGCCCGACTCGGCGAGGCCATCGCCCAACTCCCCCTCAACGCCGTCCCGTATTATTACAGGGGTCTGGCCCACGAAAAATCCGGAAAGAACGAGGAGGCCCTTCAAGACTACCAGAAGGCCATCGAGCTCAAGGCCAATTTCATCCTGCCCCTCACCCGGTCAGGCATGATCTGGGCCAAGAAGGGAGATTTTGAAAAAGCCGGCCAATTTTACGGGAAGGCTCTGGATTCCGGCGATCAAGACCCGACCACGCTTTATAATTGCGGCGTCTGCCTCACCAACCTGGGCAAGAGCGCCGAGGCCCGGGAGGCTTTCGAAAAGCTTCTGGCCAGGGATCCCAAGTATTCCGATGTCTATTATCAATTGGCGATCCTCTGTCTCAACGCCGGGGAGACGGCCAGAGCCAAAGAGCTTTTAGAGATGTTTATCGTCAAAGACCCGGAAAACAAGAATGCCGCTCTGGCCAAAGAAATCCTGAAAAGCCTGAATCAGGAACCGGGGGGGGTTAACTCCCTTTTGACGCCTTGATTTTCTGCTCGAGCGCCTTGCCCTTCTGGAGTTCCGCTGAATACTCCGCCCACCGGCCGAGCCTGTTATAGATATCGGCCAGCACATAGTGGCCGAGCGGGGCGGATTCGGCCTCCGGGTCGAGCTCGAGCCCTGTCTTGGCGAGACCGATCGCTTCCTCGAAGTTCTCATCCAGGTCGAGGTAGGCCTTAGCCAGGAAGAGATAGGCCCGGGCAAATCCCTTTTCTGCCTTAATCGCCTCCTTGAGCACCTGGACTTGTTCGCGGAGCAGCCCCATTTTCCCGTAGAGCAACGCGAGGTTAAAATGAGCCGGGTGGGCACCGGGATGGATCTCGATCTCTTTTTTGTATTCCTCCATCGCCCTATTCGGATCTCCTTTACCCTCATAGAGGAGCCCCAGGTTGTAATGGGCATCGGGGATGCGAGGTCTCATCTCCAGAGCCTTGAGGAGCTCTTCCTCGGCCCGTTCGAGCAGCTTTTTTTCTAGGAAGGCGGCGCCCAGATTGTTGTGAGCCAGCGAGCTGTGCTCGGGGTCGATGGAGATGGCCTCCTCGAAATGGGCGATGGCCTTGTCGAGGTCTTTGGTCTCCAGAAAGACCTCACCCAGGTTGACATGCGGTTTGGGATCTCTCGGGTCGACCTGGATGGCCCGCTCGAAACCGGCAATGGCCTCATCATACTTTTTGAGTTTTTTATAGGCCTGGGCCAGGGTGAATATGGCCGCATTGTATTCCGGGTCGATCTTCAAGGCCTCCTTGCACTCCTCCGCCGCCTCCTCGGCGCGGTCAAGCTGCAGGTAGATATTGGCCCGGACCTGGCGGGCTTCCATGATCCCCGGGTCTTCCTCGATCACCTCATTCAGTCTCTTCAAGGCCTCCTCGTATTCTCTGTTCGAGGAAGCCCCCTCGGCCATCTTGATCTTGTTGTAGAGAATGATCTTGTCCTTGGGATCGCCTAAATTCCCTGTCTGGTTCAGCCTCGCCCCGGAGGTGAACCCGCCGATGTAGCCCAAAGCCATCAGCTTCTCCCGGGAATCATCGTCCATCTGCTGCGGACCCTTATTTTGGATTCCCTTCCTGGACATCTTTTCTTCCAGCCTCTCCAGCTTCCGGACGAATTTTTCAGCTAACGAGCTTTCTCGGCCAAAAATATTGTTCTTTTCCCGAGGATCCAGATTCAGGTCGTAGAGTTCGGGCCGGGGCGCCTGGATAAATTTATACCTCGAGGTTCGCAGGCTCTTGAGCTCGCTCCAACCGTAATGGTAGCGGGGATAATAACTCTCACTGTAAGCTTCCTTATCCTGTTCGGAGTTCCGTCCGGTGATCAGGGGAAGAAGGCTTTGTCCCTGGACAGCCCCGGGCACGGGAAGGCCTAAGAGATCGCAGAGGGTGGGCATGAGGTCGATGTTTTGCACTTGGGCCGTGACCGTTTTTCCACTCAGCTCGGCCGAGGGGATCCGGATGATCATGGGAACGGAGACAGTGGCATCGTAGATAAAAAACCCATGCGCACTTTCATGGTGTTCGCCCAGGCTCTCTCCATGGTCTCCGACGACGACCACCACCGTTTTCTCNNCCGTATTCCTGTCCCTCATACTGGGTTTTGTAGGGCTCGGGAGGCTCGTAGGGTGTGTGGGGGTCATAGAGGTGGATCCAGCTGAAAAACCTGGGGGGGGCGTTCTTCTCGAACCACTCAAAAAAGGCCTTGATAACCTCCCCGCCCTCCCTCTGGACAGAATCCAGGCTGATCTTCTTGTACTTGGCGAAATCGAAATTGTCGTAATAATAATCGAAACCCTGGCTGACGCCCCAACGGGAGTCGAGGACGAAGGCTCCGATGAAGGCACTGGTGGCCCACCCCGCCTGACGCACGATTTCGGCCAGAGTCACCTGGTCCTCTTCCAGATAAAAGCCGCCGTTGTCCCTGACGCCGTGGAAGAACGGATAGCTCCCCGTAAACATGGATGAATGAGAGGGCAAAGTCAGCGGGCACTGCGCGGTCGCGTTTTGAAACAAGATCCCTTCTGCGGCCAAGCCGTCGATGTTGGGCGTCTTGATCAGCGGATAGCCGTAGCATCCGATATGGTCGGCGCGGGTCGTGTCGAGGGTGAAAAAGAGGACGTTGAGGTCGGATGGCTTGAGAGGAGCGATCCACCGGCTGACGTCGGCCGCCGAACTTCTTTTGCCCAAGAAGAATCCTCTAACCTGAACAAGGTAAAAGAGAACGGCCACAGCGGCGATCCCCGCCAGGATGACAAGGAACTTAAAGGGCTTGGTCCGTCTGATCATTTTTAGAGTGTGGAGTCGATCATTTTCTGATAGAGGAAACCAGCTTGGATATACTGGTCGGCCGCTCCCTCCTGGTCATTCCGGACAAGGGCGCGTTGGGCATTCCCCTCGCACTCCTTCGCCTTTTCATACAGCCAAGGATCGATCTTGCCGGAGGCGGGGTTTTCAGCCGTGCTCCTCATGTCGGCAATGAGGACAGCCAGGCTCTTCAGGCAAGCGTTGGCGTCGGCGCACTGGCCGCTCAGACGAAAGACCTGTGTCAGGACTGAGGAAAGCGTTCGGCTTCCGGAGAAGTCATTGTTTATGAAGGCGTTTTCCGCGTCCTGCTCGCGGCGGCCGGCCACCCGGTAAAGCACGTTATTGTCGATCCCTGGCCTGGACCGAAGGCGGCTCTTGACCTCGGTCA
>DQHV01000288.1 GCA_003524335.1 Candidatus Aminicenantota bacterium
GATGCCGCCCATGGCATCTCCTCGAGGGGCAGGAAGGGCCCGCGGTAGAAGTTCAGGACCTTCTCGTAGAACCCGACCGCCTCCTTCCCCGCTTTCCTCGCCTTTTCCGCTTGTCCCAGAGACCGCTCGAAGGCCCAGGCGTCGACCCAGCAATGCTGGTTCGACAGGGAAAGCCGTCCCTCCTTGAGCACCAGGGCCTCCTCTTTTCCCAGGAGCTTCCGCAATCGGCTCAAGGCGACCTCAAAGGAGTGATGGGCCAGGTCTCCATCGGCTTCCGGCCAGAGGAGTTCGGCGAGCCGTGCCTCGGACACATCTCTCCCCCCGAGGGCGATCAACGCCTTGAGCAGCGACAACGGTCGCTGCTGGACTTTTCGTCCGAACTCGACGGGCCGGTCATCCACCAGGAGCCCGAACCGCCCCAGCGTGTGGATCTTCACCGGCCAGGGCCATTGCTCCAGGTCCGGATTCCCAGGGTCCGGCGCAAGCCGGTTCCGCCGGATGAGTTCCCTCACGTGGTCGATCTCGATCCCCTTCTGAAGCGCCTTGGCGGAGATCTTTTCGAACATGTCCGTCAGCCGGGGCAATATTCCGAAGAGCCCGACCTCGCGACCGATCTTAAGGCCCTTCCTCAAGGGAGCGATCGCCGCCGCGTCGTCATTCCGCTGGAGATGGAAATACGCTTCGGTCAGATACGATATCCAGACGCCGAAGGATTGCTCGATCTCGTATCCGATGCGGCGGGCCTCCGCCACGTGCCGGGCCGCATCCTCGTCTTCATGCAGCGCGTGGAGAACGTGGGCCAAGATGACGTGGGCGCCGGGCAGGTGGGTGATAAACCCGCTTTCTTCCCAAAGCTTCTGGCACTCCTTGGCATGAAAGCCGGCCCTTGCGAGATCACACCGACGCAGTGCCTCGGAGGCACTGATATAGTGAAACAGGCCCAGGGGCAGCGGCCTCATCGTATCCAGCGTGGCGGCCATCCGGTCGAGAAACCGGTTCGCGGTTTCGAAATCGAGAAGATTATGGGCAGACCCCGCGCTATGGGCCTGAAGGAAGGCATCCAGGACGTGGACCCCCATTTTTTCCGCGAAGGCAAGTCCCTCGGTCGAAACCTGAAGGCACCGCTCGTGCCGGGCCATCAAATTCAAACAGACCGCCTCCAATGCATCCACCGAGAGCCGCATCAAAGGCGTAGCGTCCGGTTGCCTGAGGATTCCCCTCAAGTGGGCAAATATCCTTTCCGCTTCCTGTGTGTCCTTCGTGATTTGAAAGGAAACCAGGATGCCAAGAGTCAGCATGAACTTCAGGCGTTGGTCCTTGGTGGTCCGCGCGAGCGCGAGGGTGCGGGTCGTCCACGATTCAACGGCGGCCCGGGGGCGCCGCCAATGGGAGAGCGCCCTGAACATCCAGCAGGTGACCTCGTCTCCGATCTCACCGGACGGGAGGCCGCCGTACTTTTCGAGAAGGCGAGGAAGGAGGGAAATCAAGCCATCAAGCGGGATTAAATTTTCCATCGGTGTGATGATGGATTCGACCACGCCGGCCCAGGATAGGAATACCCCGGGCGCTTCCCGGCGAGCGTCGAATTTGGCCAAGGCCTCCTCGAAGCGGGCCCGACTCTCCGCGGGAGAAAACGGCATGAGGCAAACTCCCTTCCAGTAGAGCAGCCACGGGTCGCCCTCGAGCACCACTTTGGGGAGCGCACCCAGCCACTCCAGCATCGTCTGGTACCGCCCCTGCGCTACGAGGGATCCGGCCTGGGACAGGATCAGCCGCGAGAGCGCCTCCCAGTCCCCTACCTCGCGGAAGAGCCCGGCAGCGTCCTCGACATACTCGGACTGCTCCAGGAGAGCGGCGGCGGTCCGCCGGATCTGTGCAAGTTCCTCCCTGGAGAATGCGCCGCTTGCCTGCTGGAGCAGGAACTCCCGGAAGAGGTCGTGGTATTCGTAGACCGGCTCCCGCTGGAGATACTTCTTGGTGAACTGGTTAAGCCGGTTCATCTCCGACAGGATCGGTCCGGCTCGCTCATCCCCCGTCAGTTTCTCCGCCATCGACGACGTCATCCTGGGCAGGAACGCAGTCCGCAGAAGAAAAACCCGGCGCTCCTCGTCCAGCCGCCGGAAGATCTCCGTTCCGAAATAATCGATGATCTCTGCGGGCACCTGTCGACCGATCGTCCGGGGCTCCACTCTTTCCCTGTCCGTCCTCTCCAGAAGGAGCACGAGGCCCGCCGCCCATCCGTCGGTTCGCTCGAAAAGATCCTTCACCAGTCCCGAAGGAGGCCTTCCCTTCCGCTGCAGCTTCACAATCCCCGTCGCCTCCTCGATGGTCAGTCGAAGATCCTCCCATCCGAACGTCTCCATGAGCCGGTTGGCCCGGTCCCGAGCGAAGGAGGGATGAGGGTCGCTGCGGCTGACGAGGACGGCGCCGATCCCCGGCGTGAGGCGGGAGATCCCCTCCCGAACCGTGTCGAAGAATACAGAGTCCTCCCGTAAGCGATGGCAGTCGTCCAGCACCAGCACGGAGGGAACCGGAAGCAACGAAGAGAGGTCCTCGAAATACCTCTGCGCGAACACCGACAGGCCGGGCATGCGTTCCGGGGTCAGAAGCGGAAGGCGCTTTTTTTTGCGCGGCGCGGCCTTTGCGGCGGCGAGCCCCAGGTAGTAGAAAAAGGTGGAGAGGTCCGCATCCGCCTCATCGACCTTGTACCAGAGGCA
>DQHV01000336.1 GCA_003524335.1 Candidatus Aminicenantota bacterium
GGCGACCACGAGATCACCGCCCGCGCCGTCGCCAAGGAGATCGGGATCTATGAGGAAGGGGACATCGTCCTGAGCGGCGAGAAACTGGCCGCCATGAGCGAGAAGGAACTGGAGAAGATCGTCGACCGGGTGACGGTTTACGCCCGCGTCTCGCCGATCGACAAGCTGAAGATCGTCAGGGCCTGGCAGATGCGGGGGGAAGTCGTGGCCATGACGGGAGACGGAGTNNGACGCGCCGGCCCTCAAGCAGGCCGACATCGGTGTAGCCATGGGGATCACCGGCACGGATGTTACCAAGGACGCGTCCGACCTCGTCCTCTCCGATGATAATTTCGCCACCATCCTCAAGGCCATAGAACGCGGCCGCTGGATTTACGACAACATCAAGAAATACCTGACCTACCTGCTGCGCTGCAACATCACCGAGGTGGCCGTGATCGGCGGCATTGTCCTGATCAAGGGACCGGACCATCTGCCCCTGCTCGCCGCGGCCATCCTTTACATCAACCTGGCAACGGACGGGCTTCCTGCCCTGGCCCTGGGAATCGCCCCTCCTGACCCGGATATCATGGAGCGGCCTCCCCGGAATCCCAGGGAGAGCGTTTTTTCCCCCGACGTCAAGGCCTTCATCCTGATGGCCCTGCTCATCGAGACCCCGTTCTTCTACCTGCTCTTTTTTCACGACTTCGCCGATATCGCCCGGGCCAGGACGGAAATCTTTTTCCTGTTCATCATCGTCGAGCTGGTCATTGCCCTGAACTTCCGCTCCCTGCGTTTCAGCGTTTTCAAGGTTCCGCCCCACCGCTGGCTGATCCTGGCCATCCTGTCCCAGGTCGTCCTGGTCGGTGTCCTTATCCAGATCCCGACTGTCCGCAGTTCGTTCGGTGTCCTTCAGCCCACGCTGCCGATGATCGGGATCATCCTGGGTTTTTCGGCCTTCGTCTTTCTGGCCATGGAGGCCGTCAAGGCCATGATGCGCAAAAGAGCGTCCAGGTTCTTTGGCGACTCGTCGGTTACGAGGTAGCGTCATGAATCGGCCCCGCCCTCTTGTTCACCACATCCTCATCATCCATCTGGCTCTCCTGTCCGCCGGAGCCGTGGCCGCGATCGTCAAAACCGATTATCAAGCGTTTGCCGAGAAAATCGCCCGGCTGGGGTTGACAGAGAACTATGCCTACTCCTTATTGGGCAAGCTCACTGGAGTCGGTCCGCGGCTAACCGGGTCGCCGCAGGCGGCCGCTGCGGTGGAGTTGATGCGTCAGGAGATGCTGGACCTGGGATTAGACGATGTCCATCTGGAACCGACCGTAGTCGGACGCTGGATCCGGGGAGATGTCGAAGAGGGCCGTCTGGTCTCCTCTCTGCTCGGGACTATCCCACTCTCCATCTGTGCTCTGGGGGGGAGCATCGCCACTCCGGAAGACGGTGTTCAAGCGGGAGTCTTGGAAATCGAGTCCTTTGAGGAATTACGGTCGCTCGGCGCTAAAGCCAGGGGAAAGATCGTTTTTTTCAACCGGCCCATGGACCCGACCCGCATCGATACCTTCCAAGCCTATGGCGAGGCCGCCGAACAGCGGGTCTCAGGCGCCGTAGAGGCGGCCAAGGCAGGAGGCGTCGCTGCGCTGGTCCGGTCACTCACTTTCGGCGAGAGTGATTTCCCCCACACCGGCCTGATGAAATACAGCCCCGAAGCAGCCCGGCTGCCGTCCGCGGCCATAAGCACCCGGGGGGCCAACATCCTGAGCCTGTCGCTCAAGAGCGACCCTGCACTCGTCGTCTATCTCAGGACGAGCTGCGCCAATCTCTCTCCTGTGACCTCATATAATGTCGTCGGTGAAATCCAGGGCACTGAAAAGCCGGACGAGATTATTCTCCTGGGCGCCCACCTCGACAGCTGGGACCTGGGCGAAGGAGCCCACGATGATGGAGCCGGATGCGCCCATGTCATTGAGGCCCTGCGCTTGCTGAAATTGGCCGGCATCCGCCCGAAGAGGACGGTCCGCGGCGTCCTGTTCATGGATGAGGAGTTCGGAGGAACGGGCGGCCGTGATTACGCCCGCTCGGAGCGGAGAAAGGACGAGCGACATCTGGCTGCCATGGAGTCGGACAGGGGCGGCTTTCTCCCCGTCGGCTTCGGTGTCGGAGGCGGCGAAGCCGTGCAACGGAAAGTCCAGAAGTGGCACCCGCTTCTCCAACCCCTGGGGATTTATTGGATCGGACCCGGCGGGGGCGGAGTCGACATCAGCCCGCTGGCGGAGTCAGGGACGGTCCTGATGGGAATCGTGCCGGATTCCCAACGCTATTTCGATGCCCATCACGGCAGCCAGGACGTCTTGGCTTCCGTCCATCCGCGCGAGCTCGAGCTTGGGGCGATCGCCACGGCTATCCTCGGCTTCCTGTTGGCGCAAGAGGGGATCTGAGCTTTTATCTATCCCCGGTTGGTCTCGCAGTCTCGGCAGAACCCGAAGACCTGGAGCGAGAACTTGTCCAAACGGTACCCTTTCTCCTCCCCGATTCTGTGAATGGCTTCCCGGATACCGGCCTGGGCGAATTCCTGGACCCGGCCGCAGGACAGGCAGATAAGATGGCCATGGGCGGTCTCGTTCCAATCCGGCTCAAAATGACTGTGGCCCTCGCCGAGGTCGACGGCCGTGACTAGGCCGCTCCGGACGAGAAGGTTCAACGTCCGGTAGATCGTGGCCAGCCCGATCTCCTTCTTCTTGGCCCGCAGCCGCCTGCGGATCTCATCGGCATTAGGATGGATGCCGGGCGTGGAAAGGATTTCCCTGAAAACGAGCTCCCTGGCCCGGGTCATCTTGAGCCCGTGCGAGCGGAGGTAACCCTGGAACTTGGTGAATTCCGCGTTCACTTCGTGTCCTTCCCCGTGCTTTTCCGCTCGATCTTGTGCTTGAGCCGTTCCAGACGGTGGGAGAAGTCCTTCTCGAGACTCTTCGAAGCGCCGGCCGCTGCGGTCAGACCCTCTTCGGCTGCTTGCCTGGCTTTCTCGTAATCTCGTTCTCTGTGCTCGTAGTATATGGCCAGCTCGCGATAACAGGTAACCTGGTTAAGGGATGTCATCTCTTGCCAAAGGCTGATGGCCTTGGCCCAATCCCGATTCCTCTTAAAGTGAGAAGCCAGCTTCATCTTGGCCAGGACGGCGATCTCTTCGGAAAGTCGGCCTTCGAGCGCCCGGCGCATGAACAGGGCCGACCTCTCTCTCTCGCCCGTGCGTTCAAGCAGCTTGGCCGCCCCGAACAGGTCCATGGCGTCGGCCTCTAGCTCGGGCCCATCTTCCTTCTCTTCGCTGAACATGGCGGCTCCGCTGATGACCACACCAAGCAGAGAGAGCAGGTCTTCCTGGTTGTGATAAAGAATGGGCTCGATGAGCGCGAAGTNNGAATGGGCTCGATGAGCGAGAAATCGCCCGTCCTCAGAAATTCGAAATAGCGGTTGGGTATTTCGGCGGAGGGGATGTCCTCCTCCCGGTCCGCTTGGAGGATCTGCCGGGCCAGGTGATAGAGCCGGCAGCTTTCGTGCTTATGGCTCCAGAGGCTGCGGGCGGAGAACAGGAAATCAAGATGAGGAAGACCGCTCAACGGCAGGACTTCCCGTTGCAGGATGAACCGGGTTTCCAGTAGGGGCAGGTCGAAAGCCTTGCCGTTGAAGGTCACTACCGACCGGAAATCCATCTGGACGAGAAACTGCCTGAGCTCCCCGATGAGGCGTTGCTCCGCGGCCAGGTCGCCGAGAAAGAATTGGCTGACCCGGAACTTGTCGTCCCGGAAGTAGCCGAGACCGACCAGGAAAGGGATGACCCCGACTCCGCCCGAAAGCCCGGTCGTCTCGAGGTCAAGGAAGAGAGCCGTCGAAAGGTCGAGGTCGGCGTAGCTCCTGTCCCGGCTGAGAAGGGCGAGGACTTCGCCGCTGATTTTGAGGCCGGCGCCGATGGGGATTTTTCCATACCGACTGTGGAGGTTGTAATGGTTCTCCAGAATCTCCAGCGGTTTTCTTTGCTGGGGCTCGGGAAGCGGGACGGCCGGTTTCTCTTTCTTTGCGGTCCGGGTCAGGGTGATCAGCCTCTCCAGCTTCTCCCTGGTAGAGGCGCCGGGTTTCTTTTCGATCTCCACCCAGGTCCGGCTGATCGATTCCGCCCTGGTCCGTGAGGAACGCCCCTTCCTGACAAGCCTCAGTTTGTCTTCGAAGTCCATAGTCGATACCGCTCCCCTCATATTAGAATATTCCGGCGCGCTTTTAAAGCCCCGGAGATGCCCTCTGCTTGAATTAGAGAAGGAATGATTATATAAGGAAAGGCCATGGAGACGCGGTTCTTCCTGGCTTTTGATCTGGGAGCCGAAAGCGGCCGGGCCATCCTCGGCCGGCTGGAGAACGGACGGATCCTCACCCGGGAGCTGTCCCGGTTTCCCAACGTACCGGTCCAGGCGCGGGGCCATCTCCATTGGAATGTCGACAGTCTCTTCCAGGAGATCAAGAAGGGAATGACGGCCAGCCTGGCTGAGGCGGGAACCCAGCCGGAGAGCCTGGCCGTCGATACCTGGGGAGTGGATTTTGGGTTGCTGAGCCCTGATGGGACACTCCTCGGCCTGCCCTATGCTTACCGCGATGCCCGCACCCGGGGTTTGATGGAAGAATTCTTCGAGCTCCTGCCTCGAAATGAAATCTATGAGCGCACGGGGATCCAGTTCCTGCCGTTCAATACTCTCTTTCAGCTTTTCGCCGCCATTAAGAAGGACCCGGATATGATCGGGCAGGCCGGTACGCTCCTGTTTATGCCCGACCTCTTCAATTTTCTCCTGACCGGGAAGAAGGCGAATGAATTCACCATCGCCTCCACCTCTCAGCTCCTCGACCCCCGAACCCGAGCCTGGGACGAGATGCTCCTTTCTGTGCTGGGGATTCCGCTACGGATTATGCAGCAGATCGTCTTCCCCGGCACTCTTCTCGGGGCCTTGAGCGCCCCGGTTTCGAGAGAAACCGGGCTCCATAGGACCCCGGTCATTGCGACAGCCAGCCACGATACGGCGGCCGCTATCGCCGCCGTTCCCGCGTCCGGAGAGGATTGGGCCTATATCAGCTCGGGGACATGGTCCCTGATGGGAGTCGAGCTGGGTTTTCCCCTGATCAACGCCGAGGTGCTTTCTGCTAATTTCACCAACGAAGGCGGAATCGCCGGCAGCATCCGCTTTCTCAAGAACATCGCCGGTCTCTGGCTTCTGCAGCAGTGCCGGAAGGAATGGGCTTCGGGCCGGACTCTGAGCTATGAGGAGCTGACCGGGCTGGTCGGAGAAGCCTCTCCTTTCGGGGCCTTTGTTGACCCGGACTGCCCTGATTTCATGAACCCTCCAAGCATGGTTGAGGCCATCCGTAGTTTTTGCCTGGGCACGGGACAGAAACCTCCCCGGTCCCCGGCCAAGACCGCGCGCTGCATCCTGGAGAGTCTGGCTCTCAAATACCGCTGGACACTCGACGAACTCCGCCGACTGACCGGGAAGTCGATCAATAAGATCCACGTGATCGGAGGGGGCAGCCGCAACGAGCAGCTCTGCCAATTCACCGCAGACGCGACCAGCCTACCGGTCTTTTCGGGGCCGGCCGAGGCCACCGCCATAGGAAATATCATGACCCAGGCCCTGGCCATCGGCCAGGTCGGTTCAGTGGGAGAGATCCGGGCGGTCGTCCGCGACTCGGTTGACATCAAGGCCTACCGGCCGGAGCGCCCGGCCGAATGGGACCGGGCGTATGGCCGCTTTCGAGAAGTCCTGGGCCTTTGAATGGAGGAACTGAAAGCCAAGGAGGTAACAGGATGGATGCCTCGACCGTCGAAAAAGCTTATGCTCTGAGTCGCGAGAGATATGCCGCGCATGGAGTTGATGTCGACGCCGCCCTGGCGGCCCTGAGAACTCTTTCGCTTTCCCTCCCTTGCTGGCAGGGGGACGATGTCCGCGGCTTCGAAAAGACCAAGGAACCGGCCATTGCGGGCGCGATCCAAGCGACAGGAAATCATCCAGGGCGGGCCAGGACTGCGGATGAGCTTCGCCAAGACCTCAAGATGGCCATCTCCCTGATCCCGGGCTCTCACCGTGTCAACCTCCATGCCATCTACGGCGAGTTCGGGGGCAAGCCGGTGGCCCGAAACGAGGTCGAGCCCGAACATTTCCGCGGCTGGTTAACCTGGGCGAAGGCGGAACGGCTGAAGCTCGATTTCAACGCCACCTGCTTCTCCCATCCCAAGGCAGCGCAGGGTTTTACCCTGAGCAGTCCGGAAAAAGAAACCCGCAGGTTCTGGATCGACCACGTCAGGCGCTGTCGCCGGATCGCCGCCTTCCTCGGCCGCGAGCTCAAGACCGCAGCCGTCCACAACCTCTGGATACCCGACGGCTCCAAGGACCTGCCTTTTGATCGCTGGACTCCCCGCCTTCTTCTCAAAGAATCGCTCGATGAGATCTTCATGACCGAGTACAGCCCGTCCGTAATGAAGGATTCGCTGGAGAGCAAGCTCTTCGGGATCGGCAGTGAATCCTATGTCGTCGGGTCTCACGAATTCTACCTGGGCTACGCCCTTGCCAAGAGGAAGATCATCTGCCTGGACCTGGGGCATTTCCATCCCACCGAGTCCGTGGCCGATAAGATCTCGGCCTTACTGCAGTTCTTCGATGAGCTGCTCCTCCATCTCAGCCGCCCGGTCCGCTGGGACTCTGACCACATCGTCATCCTCGACGATGAAATGAGGCGTCTGGCCGAGGAGGTCGTCCGGGGCAGGGCGCTGGGACGGGTCCACCTCGCTCTGGACTTCTTCGACGCCTCGATGAACCGGGTCGGCGCCTTGGTCATAGGGGCGAGGGCGGTCCTCAAGGCCTTTCTGCTGGCGCTCCTCCAGCCCCAAGAGAAACTCCGGGAGGCCGAGGCCGATGGCGATCATTTCCTTCGGCTGGCGCTTTTCGAGGACGCCAAAACTCTGCCGGGCGGTGCGGTCTGGGACCAATATTGTCTCCAGCAGGACGTCCCGCTCGACTGCGAGTGGCATAAAAATATCCACGAGTATGAGCGGACCGTCCTCCGCAGGCGATAGGAGATGACTCCGTTCCCCCCCTCCCTCCTGAGGTGCGAATACCTAACCAATCCCATGGGCATATCCAGCACCTCGC
>DQHV01000165.1 GCA_003524335.1 Candidatus Aminicenantota bacterium
TTCCCCATTTACCCGGACTGGAATTTCGGCAATTGATATAGTGTCCGCATTTCTATGTTTTAGCCAGAAGGTCTGGCTTCAGGGAGAGGAACAGGTAGGCTTCGCTTACGTCCTGGGGAGTAAGGAGGCCGACGAGCCGCCCTCCCTTGACCACCGGCAGCGCGCGCACCCGTTTTTCAGCCATGAGTTGCTGGGCTTCGAACAGGGAGCCGTCGGGATCGACCGTGGGGACATCGGTGCGCATGGCCATCTTCACGGCCACTTCGAGTCCCTGGTGCTTCATCGCGCTAACCAGGTCGGCCTCCGTCAAGATTCCGGCGAGACGGCCTTCTTCGAGCACAGGAAAAACGGTCTGAAAACCGTGCAGAATCAGGTCAACGGCATCCGACAGGGGCGCATCAGGCGATAGCGCCTGGCACTTTGTCGTCATGGCCTGCCGTACGCGGAGCTCGCCGAGCACGTTCTTAACCTCGACCATTCTCCCTTCTTGCGCCGCCCCGAGGTAGATGAATACGGCGATGATGACCAGCGTCCAGGCGCCGCTCAGGACACCGACGAATCCCATCACCCAGGCCAGCCCCTGCCCCGCCGCCGCCGCCGCGGCCGTCGCCTTGGCATGATCCATCCGCATGGCCAGCAGAGAGCGCAGCACGCGCCCTCCGTCCATGGGAAAGGCCGGCAGGAGGTTGAACAGCCCGAGCATGATGTTGGCCGTAATGAGATAGACCAGTAGGCCCTCCCAGCTCAACGCGCCGAGGACCCGGCTCAAACCGGCGGCCGAAAGACCGGCCTGGAGATTCAAGGGTACTGACAACAGGAGCAGGACCGCGGCGATGATGAAGTTGCTCAGCGGCCCGGCCAGGGACATGCGCAGTTCCTCCGATGGCTTCTTGGGCATCTCCTCCATCTGCGAGATTCCGCCGATGGGAAGGAGCGTGATGTTTCGCACCTTGATGCCGAACCGCATGGCCGTCAGGCTGTGGGCCAGCTCGTGGATGGTCACGCAGACAAAGAGCAGGAGTATCACCAAGATCCCGTAGAGAGCGCCCGCCGGGCCGCCCTTCATCGTCACTCCCCAGCGGCTCGCAGCCCAGATCAAGATCAGGATAAAAGTCAGGTGGACCCGGATCTCGATCCCTTTGACTCGGAACAACTTGATCGACCAGCTCATGGGAGCCTCCTTTCCCTTATATTTTAACACACGGGAATCCGAACCGCTTGGGCGGCCGCTCTCTCTCCCGAGACTTGACTTATCCCCTGGCTTTGAATAAGCTTTATTTGATGCTCAAGGGATTCAAATCCAAGGTTTTCGGTGCGCCTTCTTCAGAGGTAGTGGAGCGCTCCGTGTCTTCGGAGACGCCTCAGGACGCCGCCAAGCAGTTCCGGCGGCTGGAAGACAGGTCGGGCCCCGATGATACGGTCGTCTCGGCCCAGAGCTCTTTCAAGGGCGATATCAGCGGCCGCGCCGGCGCCCGGATCGCCGGAGAGATGCAGGGAGACATCCGTTGCGAAGGCCTGGTATGGGTCGAGGAGACGGCCAAGGTGAAGGGCGATATCCACTGTGCCTATGTCATTCTCGAGGGCGAGCTCGAGGGAAACATCGGCCCCTCCCTTCACGTCGAGCTCCGGACCAAGGCCAAAATGCGGGGGAACATCGAGACGAAACTCCTGGCCATCGCCGACGGCTCTTTTTTCGAGGGCCAGGTCAACATGCCCACCCCCGAAGCCCAGCCCGTGCATTTTGCTGAGAAGCGGCATCCCGGCCCCGGCCGGGACTGAAGACGGCGGACCTCAATCTTTAGAATTTTCTTTCCGTATCGCCGGATCGGTGCGGCCGGCTATTCCTTTTTAAAGATCAGCGGATGCCCGGCCCTGCATTACATCTTGAGTTTGAAGAAGCGGATGGCGTTGTCGCGGAAGATCTGCCGGGCCACCTCCCGGGCCAGATCCTCTGTCATCCAGCCCCTCTCCACCCTCATGGCCAGGACTTGAGCCACAACGTCCTTCGCGAAAATGAGAGATCCGGCCGATTCCTCGATGAAGTGGCAGTCGCCGCCCCAGAAGAACTTGTTGTAAGGCACGGTGTCAAGCATCTCATCCAGCCCGCTGACCGCCGCCTCACGCGATATCTGAGGAAGCCAGACAAGGTCGAGGTAGACGTTCGGGAACATCTTCCCGAGCGCCGCATACTCACCCGTCCAGGGATAGCCCCCATGGAAGAGAACGAATTTGGCTAGGGGATACTTAAGGAAGAGGTTGTTGAGCTTCGTCGGCCGGCTGTTTTCCAGGACGTTTCCGTTCCCGGCCAGGTATCCGGTGTGGATCTGGATCGGCAGGCCGCAGGCGATGGATTTTTCGANNGCAAAAAGGGCCTTGGCGTCATCGCGGGAAACAGGGGCATAGTCCAGGGTCCGACCGTACGCTTGCGAATTCTTCAGGCAGACGACGTTGTGTTCCTGGAATTTTTGGAAGAGCCGGTCGGCGGCGGCGAGGTAATCATCCAGTGTCTTGATGGATTTTCCCCCCTCCTCGGCCAGCTTATAGATGTTCGTCTGGACGGGAGCGTCCTTGGCGGTGAGCCCTTCCCGGCGGGAGATGGAGGAGACCAAGGGATTGATGTTAAAGACCAGGGCAAAATAGCGGCTGTCGAGCTCGGTGTTAAAAGCGTTCCAGTACTGATCGACGAACATGATCTCGAAGCCGGCCTGGCGGAAGGCCTTTTCATACCAATCCTCTCTGTGATTGTAGTTGGCGGCGATCTGTGCCGAAAGCGCCTGCACGTTTTCCTTGGTGAAGGAGGGGTCGCTGAACCCGTAGAGGTGCCTGAACCCGGCCAGAAAGTGACTGTAGTAGCTCGTGTTGCGGGAGAAATCGAGGTACGGGCCTTGGGCCTTCCAGAGAGCTTCGAGGTCGCCCTGGTTGACGCCTTCGGGTTTGAGCTCGGGCGCCCCCGCGGAAACCAAGTCGGCCTGGAGATAGCTGTGGGCCAGGACCGTGTAAAAATTATAGGCGTGCCCTTCGTGTTCGGCGAACCATCTCTGGTGCTCATGGGCGTTCACGACTTTGATCGTGTCGACATAGTCCCTCAGAGACCCGTATGCCGAGATGGGATTCTCTGTGCAGTTGACTGCGAAGACCGAAAACAGGATGAGGACAAAGACGGCCGGCGCCGGCCGAAGGATAGCTTTTCTCGAAACCATGATTTGACCTCCCTGACCGATTCACCCGGATTCTATTCAAAAAGGCCGGACCAAACAACTCTATTGGACTATTCACGAAATTGAAAGATGTTGCCTTCGGNNCCTTCGGACGCGCCTGGGAGCGGATGAAACTGGCCCTTTTCAGGCCCTTCGACCTGCACAAGTGGTTCGTCGTCGGTTTCAATGCCTTCCTGGCCGGGTTGGCAGAAAGCCGGAACGGATCGGCCGCAGGGCGGGAGCACGGCGATATGTCCTTCCGCGAATTCCTCGCCCTGCCCAACCGGGCCTGGGAATGGCTGACGAGCCATCCGGGCTGGTTCATAGCCATCAGTTTCCTCGCCGTGGTCGCGATCGCCGCCGGGATTGTCTTGCTCTGGCTGAGCTCGAGAGGAAAATTCATGTTCCTCGATAACGTGGTCCACAACCGCGCGGAGGTCGCCAAGCCCTGGCGGGAGTACCGAAAAGAAGGCGACTCGCTGTTCCTTTGGCGTCTGGTGTTCGGGTTCGTGAGCATCGCCATATTCGTGGCCTTTATCGTGTTTTTCTTCGTGGGAGCGCGCCAGCTCTACGACGTCGGGTTCGGCCGCCGGGTGCCGATTCTGTTCCTCATCGGAATGGGGCTGGCGTTCCTGTTTCTCCTCATCGTCATCGCCTATATCTCCCTGTTCCTCAACGACTTCGTCGTCCCGATCATGGGCAAGGATCGCCTCTCGACGGTTGCCGGGTGGCGTCGGTTCCTCCCGCTCCTGGGGCACTACCCGTTTCACTTCATCCTGTACGGCCTGCTCATTCTTATGCTCTACGTTCTGTTCGTGGTCGTGGTCATCTTCGCTGGGCTCGTGACCTGCTGCATCGGGTGGCTGCTCCTTGTGATCCCCTTTATCGGCACGGTCGTGACGCTTCCTTTCTGGTACACTTTGCGGGCCTTCAGCCTGGAGTACCTGGCCCAGTTCGGGCCAGAATACGTCATCCCTCCTGCGCCGCAGGTTCAGCCCGAGGGTCCGCCCGCCTAGGCCGAACGAGGGACGTTTTCCGCACGAACCTTTGCCCTGACGGGAATCCGGATAATGGAAGCGCCGCCCGGCTATTCAAGCGCGATGTCGTTCCGGACATAGACGACGCCCGGCTGGCGGATTAATCTTTTGAGCTCCGCATCGACGAGGTCGTCCTTGATCTCGACCGTCGCCGGCTTGCCGAAAAACAGCTTTGAGTTGAGCGACTCGATCTGACTGTTGATGTGGATGTAGGTTTTGGCCGGCGCCTTGTCGAGGACGACCGTGACCCGGTCGTCCTGGATGACGACTGCCTTGACTTCTGGAAGCTTCGAGATTTTTTTGCCGAAGTCCGTGAGCATCCGGCGTTTCCGGTTCCGGACAAGCCGGTAAAAAAATACGGCCAGAAAGGCCGGCCCAACGAGGCTTCCCCATTGCACCCGGGTGAAGAGCATGGCGACGGCCAGGATAAGGACGGCCGCCAGGATGATCAGCCCTTTATTCCCGAGGGGAACCGAGGTCTTGACGGATTCCAGCCAGCCCCTGATCCGTTCCCCGGCGGGAAGGGAGAGGCTCGTCCCGGTCTCGATCGTCTGCTCCAGGCGCTTGAGGTCATCCGCCAGATGGCGGGCGTCCGGGTAGCGGTCTTCGGGACGCTTGCGCAGACAGCGGGAGATGATCTGATGAACTTGGGGCGGGAGGTTCCGGCGCAGGGACGGCACGGGCTTGGCCTCTTCAAAAACGATGGCATGCATCGTATCCAGAGCCGTCTCCCGGCTGAACGGCAGCTCCCCGGTCACCATCTCGTAGAGGACGACGCCGAGGGAAAAGATGTCGCTCCTCGAATCGACGGGCCGGCCCCGGGCCTGCTCCGGGCTCATGTAGTTGGTTGTGCCCAGGACAGTTCCGGCGATCGTGTGGACCCGCTCCCTTGTCAGGGTGCGGCTGACCTCCGCCGGCAGGTCGTCTTCCGTGAGGCCGGGGTCGAGGAGCTTGGCCAGCCCGAAGTCGAGGAGCTTGGCATGGCCGTCCCGAGTGACCATGATGTTGTCGGACTTGATGTCCCGGTGGATGATGTTCGCCTCGTGAGCCCGGGCCAGGCCTGCGGCGATCTGGTGACCGATCTCGACGGCCCCCCGGAGGTCGAGCTCGCCCTCGGAGATCAAGCGGCCGACGGTCCGGCCTTCGATGTACTCCATGGCGATGAACATCGTGCCGTCGGCCTCGTCGATGTCATAGACCGAGGCGATGGCGGGATGGGTGACGGCCGCGGCGGACTGAGCCTCGACCAGGAAGCGGCTCTTGCGCACGGGGTCGGCGATCAGCTCGGGCTTGAGAAGTTTCAGGGCGACTGGCCGCTGGAGCTTGGTGTCGCGCGCCCGGTAGACCACACCCATGCCGCCCATTCCCAGGAGCTCTTCGATCCTATAATGTTTGAGCGTCTGGCCGATCATGGATTTCCCTGTCGTCTTCCCTATTTAATAACACACCATAATAAGCGACACAATACCCAAGCCTGAATTCTGTCGCCTGCTCTCGCCGCAAATCGGAAATTGATATGGTGTCCCCAATTTCTTGCCCAATTTCTTGCTTGACGCGGGCGGGCGGTGCGGCTATTTATATTCCGTAGGTCGCGGTTGTCAATCAGACCGCTTCGGCTTCCAGAAGGAATATTAGATGAAAAAAATGAGTCTTCTCATTTCTCTCGCGGCGGCACTGGGGTATGGCTTTATGGCCGGAGATGAGCTCAAGGTCGAGAAAGCCGCGATCATGGGGTTGTCCATGGGCGGCTACATCGCCATCGATTTCGCCCTGGCCTATCCGGACCGGGTCAGCGCGCTCGAATTCCTGTCCGGCCTCTAGACATAAGAGAGGACCGCGCCTCATGCCATTCAAGACCCGCTCCCGCCTCGGACAGGTTCGGCCGGTCAAGGTTCGGCTATGCGATGAAACTGGACCTGGAGCAAGCGGTCCCTTTTTTGCAACGCAAACGTAAGTCATTACGTATATAGATACAGAAAAAACGACCAAGGGAGGCCCATATGGATGACCTAAAAAAGGCGGTCGCGATTTTCGTCATCATCCTGTTCACGCTGCTGTTTTCCTCGTCGACCCTCGGCTCTTCCGTCCAGGGCAAAGAGGAATCGGCCAAACCACCGGCTCTCGATGCCAAGATGAGGGCCGAGGTGATCAANNTTCGCCCGCGCCCTGACCGGGGACCTTCGCAGTGTGAGCAAGGACCGGCACATCCGCTGTATCTATGGCCCCGAGATCGTGAAACGGATCAGGGCCCGGGAGAGCCAGAGCGCCGACGACCGGGAGAAATGGAGGCAGCAGGCCCTTAAAGAGGAAAGGAAGGAAAACTTCGGCTTCCAGGAGGTCAAGCTCCTGGGCGGGAATATCGGCTACCTCGACCTCCGCGGCTTCTCCGGCTTCAGTGAGGCGGCCGAGACGGCGATCGCGGCCATGAACTTCCTGGCCAACGCCGATGCCGTCATCATCGACCTCCGCCGGAACGACGGCGGCAGCCCGGAGATGATCCAGCTCATCAGCAGCTATTTTCTCAAGGAACGGACTCATCTCAACAGCTTCGAGAACCGCGGCCAGGACACCCTGGAACAATTCTGGAGTTTTCACTACGTCCCCGGGCAGCCGATGTTTGAAAAGGATCTCTATATTCTGACAAACAAGAGCACTTTTTCCGCGGCCGAGGAATTCACCTACAACATGAAGAACCTCAAGAGGGCGACCATCGTCGGCGAGACCACGGGCGGAGGCGCCCACCCCGGCGGGATGCAGATCATCAACGACAGCTTCCTGGTCTGGGTCCCGACCGGCCGGGCGGTGAATCCCATCAGCAAGACGAACTGGGAGGGCACGGGGATTGCGCCCGATATCGCCGTCGAGAGCAGCAAAGCCCTGGAAAAAGCGCGGACCCTGGCCCTCGAAAAAATGATGAAGGCTGCCCCGGACAAAGAGGCCAAAGCCCGTCTGCAATGGGCCCTCAACGACCTGAAGGCCAAGATGGAGCCGGCCGTGGTCGACGAAGCCGTCTTGAAAAATTACGTGGGACGCTATACCGAGGGTGAAATAACCCTCGAAAATGGCCAGATCTACATCCTGGCTCAGGGGATGAAAATCAGGCTGATCCCGCTGAGCCCGACCTATTTCGTCCCCGAGGACGACAGCGAAATCCAGGTCGAATTCGTGCTCGACAAAGCGGGCAAGGAATACGAGGCCATCGGTCACTTCCGGGACGGCGGCGAAGAGCGCCTGCGCCGGCTCAAAGAAAAGAAGTGAGGAGGATACTGTGAGACACAAGCTTGTTGCCGCTTTCATCGTCTGCTTGTTCATCGTCCAGGCCGGCTGGCCGCAGACACCGGCCGAGACCTATAGCGACAGCCCGGTCCTGCCCGCCGGCATCCAGGGCCAGCGCATTCAGTCTCTCATCGATACCCTGAACTCGGGAAACCCGGAACGCGTCAGCAAGTTCATCTCCACGGAGTGCGGCGAGCGCTTTCGCAACATGGCCCCGATGGACGAGCACATCAGCGTCTTCCTGGGGTTCCACCGGGAGACGGGGGGCATCGATTTTCACGGGATCCGCACTTATGTGCCCGAACACTCCGGCGAGACTGTTGTCATAGTGAAGGACCGGAATCTTGAGGATTGGAGGGGCCTCGTCGTCCGCTTTGGTAAAGGACCTGATTGCATCATCGAGGGTCTCGGCATCAGCCCCGCGCGTCCGCCGAAGAGCGTCCAGGAGCCGCCCCTGACCCAGGAAG
>DQHV01000294.1 GCA_003524335.1 Candidatus Aminicenantota bacterium
TGCTTCCGGTTCTTCCGTATCTCGGCATTGGATGGGAGACATCTCTTCTGCCGGCCAGGACAAGCGCAGCTTCCGTCTCATTGAGAGCGGCCGCAGCCCAGAAACCAGGCGGGAATGCGCCCGGAAGGATAGAAACAGGGGACGTTTTCCTTTTGCCCTCCGGTTCTCCCAATGCGCTGGAAATGCCGGCTTATAGCGAACGGTTGCAGAACCAATCGGGCCCTTTTTTCAAAATCGCGATTCCTTTCATTTGGTCCGGCGGGCTGATCATTCTTCTGCTCCGGCTGGCAGCTATCCTCAAACAGAAATGGACATTCCAGGAGGTCAAGATGAAAACCAAGATTATGCTTTTCTGTGCGGTCATCCTGGCCGTGGCGCTGATCGGCCTGGCCCGTCCGGAGATTCAAGCAGCTGAACAGGGCCAGGAACAGAGCCAGGCCCAAGAGAAAAAAGCCCCGGAAAAGAAACAGCAAGAACAGGCCCAGGCCCAGGAAGAGCAAAAGCAAAAAGAAGCAAAGAAACAACCCGTTGTCGTGACCATCAAGGAAGGAAATAAGCATCAGCACGAGATCATCATCACCGAGGGCGACAAGGTCAAGACGATCGTGGTTGATAAGCCCATCATCATAAAAGAAGGCAAAGAAGGGAACTTTTTCATCGTTACTCCGGACGGCAAAGAGTTGAAATTCCTGGGAGAAGCGCCTCATCTGGAGATCAAAGCGGATAAACTGGAGTTCATTAAAGAAGGAAAAATCCTCAAGGTTGGCAAGGACCGCGGCGCCGTCTATGTCATCGCGAAACCGGCTGTAAGTGCCAGCGAAGCCGTCGCTGCTGTTGATGTGACCGAAGCCGTCAANNTGGAATTCATTAAGGAAGGGAAAATCCTCAAGGTCGGCAAGGACGGCGCTACTGTCTATGTCGCTGTGAGACCGGACGTCGACGTCAGCGAGGCCGTCAAAGTCGCCCTCAAAGAAATCCCTGTGATTGTCAAGGTCGTTGAGCCAGCTATNNCCCCACATAACCTGGGTAGCCGAGAACGGAAGTGAGATCCGGGAGAAACTCCGGGAGATCCGGGAGAAGCTCGAGAAGGTCAAGGAGAAAAAACTCGACCTCCAGGAGGTGGAGAAGGCGCTCGCCGAGCTCGAAGCGGAACTGGATAAAGAAGGTAAGGAGATATCCGCTGTCGCGCTGAAAATCAAGGACAAGCCGGAAGTTTTCACCATCGTTCAGAAAAAGGGCGACGAGGAAGCCGCGGCCGAGAGCAAGCTGGATATTGGAGTGGATATTGCAGAACACGCCCACAAGGACAGCATCAAGGTTGTCGTCAAAGACAAGGGATCCTTCCAGCTTTATTACCAGATGAGCGCCGCCGGGAAGAGCGGGGAAGCCTATGAAAGGATCGTCGCCAGAGTGAAGAAGGATCTGCCCGCAGGCTTTACACTTGAGCCGGAGTTCGAGGAGGAATCGGGACTCGTCAAGCTGAAGATCAGCGGCCCCTTTGAAAAGGGGGCCCCCTCCGACCTCGTTCAAAAGCTCGCCGACAGCATCAGGGACGAAACGAAGGAAAAGAAAGAATAGCCTTTACCCTTCCATCTTCTTTCTGCTGACCGCTCACCTGAACGTTTCCATTCTCTGGAAATCCGACTTTCATAATGGTTTATTTGAGGTCTGAAGAATTGGTATAATGTCTGGGCAACGCAGCGCCCAGATACCTGCGATCCTATTTTTGCCTGACAAGGAGACAGCCTCATGAAAACGACGAGACGAGAATTCCTGAAACATTCGGCAGCCCTAGCGGGGGGTACGGTCTTGCTGGGACGGACGGGCTGGCCCCATCGCGCGCCCGGACCGACGCCGGAGAGCCGCGTCGTTTCGGTCGCAGCTTCCGACATGCTCGTCGAGACGAAATACAACCCGGATGCCGTGAGCCGGGCTTTTGAGGCGGGCATGAAAGAGCTGACCGGTCAGAAGACGGCGGCGAACGCCTGGGCCTCTCTCTTTGGTCCCAGCGATGTTGTCGGCATCAAGATCAACTGCATCGGCGCCCCCAGGATCTCTTCCTCCCTGGCTTCTATCAACGCTACGATCGCCGGCCTCAAGAGCGCCGGAGTCAAAGAGAACAATATCATCATCTGGGACCGCGTCGACCGGGAGTTCCAGAAAACCGGCCTGGCGGTTAATAAAGGCCCCACGGGCGTGCGCGTCATGGGGGCTTCGAGTGTCTCGGAGGCGATCCTGCCCTGGGTCGAGGGTTACGACCGGAACGTCTATGTCTCTTATGAGGACGGAACCCTTAAGAGATTCCGGGAGCTCGTCAAGAGCGGCTTCACCAAGGAGGGAACGCACCGCGATATCTTCAACTCGGTGACCTGGCTCTGGACGCTGTGCCGTCAGGGGAATGAAAAGGCCATCAAGTACGAGTCGGAGATGCGGCGGCTCTACATGGACTACGAGGACCGCGAGGGGATCAAGCGGGTCGCCGAGGAGGTCGCCGATCAGTTCAACGACGTGACCATCGAGGACGAAGAGAAGTCCTTCCTCGCCAACATCGTGACAAAAGACATCACCAAGCTCGTCAACATCGCCGTCCTCAAGCACAATGAAGACAGCGGTGTGACCTGGGCGGCCAAGAACATCGCCCTTGGAGTGACCACGAACAAAGTCCGTTTCCACATCGATTACTGCGCCCGGGCCATCCCGGATATTCTGGCGATGCCGTGCCTCAGGGACAAGATGGCGCTCCATATAGGAGAGGCCGCCAAGATCTCGACGGTCAGCGTGGCCGGAGCCCAGATCGCCACCGACAACCGGATCTTCTTCAGCCGGGATCCCGTGGCCATGGACCGGATCGGGCTCGATATCCTGGAAGAGAAACGGCGGGAGCAGGGGCTGGAATCGATCCGCTCGATCTCCACTCACGTGGCGGCCTGCGCCGCCAAGGGCCTCGGCACCGATGACCTCTCCCGGATCGACCTCCGGGCGCTCAAGGTTTAAGCATAGCGCGGCCCACGGGGAGCTGGGACATGAAGACCGGTGAAAGTAAGAGATGCTGGGGCGACGGCGACGAATTGATGGCCGCCTATCACGACCTGGAGTGGGGGGTGCCGCTCCATGACGACGCCAAGATTTTCGAGTTCCTGGTCCTTGAAGGCATGCAGGCCGGGCTGAGCTGGAGGACGGTCCTCTATAAGAGGGAAAATTTCCGTCGGGCTTTCCATGGTTTTGACGCAGCCCGGGTGGCCCGGTATGGAGAGAGGGACTTGAAACGACTGCTCGCCGATGCGGGGATCATCCGGAATCGGCTGAAGATCCAGGGAGCGATCAACAACGCCCGCCGTTTCCTCGAGGTGCAGAAGGAGTTCGGGACGTTCGACCGCTACATCTGGGGGTTCGTGGGCGGGAGATCGGTCCGCAACGGACCGAGGCGGCTTGCCGACATCCCGGCGCAGACAGCCGTCTCTGTGACCATGAGCAAGGACCTCCGGCGGCGGAACTTTCGTTTCGTCGGACCGACGATCTGCTNNCCCGCGAGCACGCCGTTATCCGACCTGATCAGCGGCGACCTCAAGGCGCGGGGGTTTAAGTTCGTCGGGTCGACCGTGATCTATGCCCATATCCAGGCGACAGGCCTGGTCAATGACCATCTGGTCCGTTGCTACCGCTATGCTGAGATCAACCGGTTTTTTTCCTGACACCTCTTTTGATTCTTTCTCCGGATGTGCTATGATTAGGCCGGAATTATGAGGAGGACTTTTGGTAAAAAGCAGTCGGGCTTATAAGAGCGCTAAGCGTAGCAAGGAGTTGGATCGCCTGCGCAAGCAGGAGGCGAAACGGCTCCGCCGTCAGGGCAAGATGAAGCCGGAGACAGAGCCTGGCGTCGAGCCGGCCTCCGGCGAAAGCTCCTCCGGCGAAGGACCAGCCTCCGGCATCTGAACGCTTAGCTCGACTCGAACTCGGTCCCTTCTGGCTAATCGCTCCCGCCTTTTTATTTTATTAACATCTCAAAAAAAATTCGCCGCAACGTCTTGATTTGAGTGGTTTCTTGATGAAGAATAGGACCCGGAGAAGGCCCTCCAAGCCCGGACCGGAGGTCAGCCATGCTGAGACACTACCAGATCGTCAACAACAAGATTGAAGAGACCGCTGACGAGAAAAGCCCGATCTTGATGTCCGTCAACCCCGACGAGAAGGAGAAGCGCCTCCTGATCGATACCTATTGCCTGGACGAGCACACCCTCAATTCGGCCCTCGACCCCGATGAGCAGGCCCGCCTCGAGTGCGAGCCCAACCACATCGCCATCGTCCTCAAGCGCCCCAAGAACTATTCCGGGGAGGACCAGCTTCTGTTCAAGGCGACGACGGTGGGCGTCTTTTTTTTCGGCGAATTCCTGATCATCGTGTTGAGCGAAGACACGAACCTCTTCGAAGGTAAGCCGTTCTCCAAGGTGAGTTCGCCCCGCGAGGTCCTGCTCAAGCTCATCTACAGGTCGATCTTCCATTTTCTCGAGCATCTCAAGATCATCAACCTCCTTTCGGACGAGGTCGAACAGAAGATCAACCGGGCCATGGAGAACCGCTTCCTGATCAACCTGTTCACCCTTCAGAAGAGCCTGGTCTACTACCAGAATGCCATCAATTCGAACGGCGTCCTCATCGAGAAAGTCCGGCACAACTCTGCCCGCATTGGCTTTACACCCGAGGAGTCCGAGCTCCTGGAAGACATAGTCATCGAAAACAACCAGTGCTACCGCCAGGCCGAAGTGTATTCCAACATCCTGGCCAGCCTGATGGATGCCCGGGCTTCTATCGTCAGCAACAACCTCAATGTCTTGATGAAGACTCTCAATATCATCACCATCTCCATCATGGTGCCGACGCTCGTCGTTTCGATCTTTTCGATGAACGTTAAAATCCCGATGGCTCACCATCCGTTTGCCTTTTTAGGGATTATGGGTCTGTCGGCTGTGGCGATGTCCGCCTTCCTGGTCTTCTGGAAATACCGGAAGTGGTAGGCCNNTGTCACCTTTCGTCTCAGGATGCGGATAGACCCAAATGTGAGCATGGGGCACTTCGTCTCCAATGACCGTGCACCAGACGGCCTCGGCGGCGAAGGCCTGCTTCTGGGCACGCGCGACGCGGCGGGCCAGCAGCCAGTAATCAGCCTGAGGCTCCACGTCCCAAACCCACCGTTCATGTTTCTTGGGAACGACAAGCGTGTGCCCCGGGGAGCGCGGCCGGATGTCCAGGAAAGCGAGGAACTTGTCGTCCTGGTAGACTATTTCCGCCGGGGTTCGGCCGGCGATGATCCGGCAGAAAACGCAACCGTCCATCAAGAGCGTCCCTTTGTATATGCCAAGTAAGCGGCTTTGACTTCGCCGCCGCCGGCGTCGCCGCGATGGATATATATTCGATAGCGGAGGATTATAGGCTCACCAGGCTTTAGGACAATTGCGGTAAGTCCAGGCCAGGACACGTTGATGATGCCGGCATAGCTGTTGCGGATCATCCACTTTGTGGGGAGACCTGGATGGTCGGGGGAGACGAAGATCGAGATACCGAGCTCCCGGGTGGAAAGGTCCGCCCACTGGAAGGGCGTATGGACGGCGTCCTCTTTGAGCGGGCCCTCATCCGTTGTCAGGACTGCGCCCGTGAACATCGGCGCGCCGCGGAAGCACAACCCACCGTAACCCTTTTTCTGGTCTTGTGTGCCCTGAAGTTCAAGAACACCTCCGACCGCTTCGATCTTGAGCTCCAGGTCTATCGCCCGGCCCAAGTTGTCCACGGGATGAATACGCAAGGTAACAAATTCCTTGGCTACGGTCTCTTTGCCGTCAAGCCTCCAGTCGTTTTCGACGCTCAGCAGGAACGAGTCTTTTTCCACTTCCCGTTTCAGCCAGCGGACGAAATGCTGCCGGAGGCGTGGCAGTTTAGGTTCCCAAGTTGCTGTGCTCAGCCCCCGGGTCCGCACGACCGGCCAGGTCCAGAACAGGCCGTGATGGTGGAGATGGTCGAGGGGTGAATCATCCGTCAGCGCTTGGCCGTCGAGCGAGAAGAGGGGATGGATGTAGCAAGACTGGGTATACCTGGGATCGACCCCGGGCTTGAGCTGGTCGCCGTAGCAATAGGTCAGGACCTCTGTCTTTCCATCGCGAATGGTCAGCGTGCCTTTCGTGGGGTCTTCGACGAACGCGATTTGGGCCAAAGCTGCCGTGTTTAGAAACACGACCAGCGTTATCAAAAAACAAATTCGTCTCATAATCGGCTCCTCCTTTTTTTCTCTTTTTCCCAGAATTCCCTTGGCGTCACAATGGAGGTTTGGCGGTATTTCTTAAGAACAAGGAGATCCCTGTCGCCCGTGACGATGAAATCCGCCTGCATTTTTTCAGCCAGCCCGAGGATGTGGAGGTCCTCCTTATCCCGGCAGGCGCCTATTTTAACCGGAGCCTCTTGGCCAAGAAAACAGCTTTCTTTGAGATAGTCGATAATCAATCCCGCTTTTTCGTCCGGCATCTTCAATTTTTTACGCAGATGGGTAGACAGCTCGAACAAAATGGGCTCGCTGATCACGATCGTGTGGTTCTCCAGGCAAAGCTCAAACACAGCCTGTGCTAGACCCCGGGCCGCAAAGGCGGAAAATATGACATTCGTGTCGAGAAGGATCCTCATGAAATCCGCTTGTACACGTCTTCATCCGTCAAAATTCCCTGCGCTTCAGCAAAAGGAAGAACCATTTCCCTGAGTTTTCGGAATCGATAAAGCAAAACGTATTTTTTAAGGGACTCTCGAACAAGATCACTAACGGGTAGACCTTCCTTTTTGCTGATGTCCCTCAGCTCTTTCCGCAAATCATCGGGGATTCTCACAGTCATCGTTTGTCTCATGGGGGGCATCTCCTTGTATTACAATGTAACGCATATTTATCGATCTGTCAAGGCCTTCTTGGGAGGTGCGTAGCAGCGCTGATCTCCGTCAGTTTCCAATTGACTCCACTCCCGTATCTTTGCTAACCTTTAGCCAAACCTAATAAAAGGGACTACACGTGTCCATCAAGTGCCCGAAATGTAAAACTGACAACCCCGAAACTTTAAAATTCTGCGGCGAATGTGGAACGCAGCTGGGCCCATCTGAAGGCCCTAAAATCTCCAAGACCATGACGCTGGAGACCCCTGCCGAAGGGCTAAGCAGGGGGATCTTGTTCGCCGGCCGATACGAGATTATCGAGGAGTTGGGCACGGGGGGGATGGGGAGCGTCTACAGGGCCGAGGACACCAAGATCCGGCAGGAAGTGGCCCTGAAGCTCATCCGGCCGGAGATCGCATCCAGCCG
>DQHV01000175.1 GCA_003524335.1 Candidatus Aminicenantota bacterium
CCGTGGCCGGCGGTCTCGAGCCCGGGTGCACCACCTTCTCGTTGTGCCGTGAGCTTCTCGACGGCATCATTATTGTCGAAGAGTCGCTGATTAAAAAGGCCATGTCGCTTCTGCGCGAGCACCATCAAAAAATGGTCGAAGGAGCGGGAGCGCTCGGCCTTGCCGGCCTGATAAAGGATCGGGCCCGGCTGGCCGGGAAGAAAGTGGTCCTGGTGGCGAGCGGCGGCAACATCGCGCCGAGAGTTTTTGAGGAGGTGGTGCGATGAGAAGTCGTGTCATCATCGGCTTCGCCTTTCTTTTTGTCCTGGCCGGACTTACCGGAAGCTGCAGGAGGCCGGCAGAAAAGCTCTACACACTTGGCATTTTTCAGATCACCGACGCCCCGACTCTGAACGAGGCCCGGAAAGGGTTTATCCAGGCATTGATGGACAGCGGCCTCAGGGATGGAGTCAACGTCCGGCTGGTGGTCCGGAACGCCATGGGTGATGTCACCGAAGCCCGTCGCATCGCTCAAGAGTTCGTCGATCAGAATATCGACATGATTGTCGCCCTGTCCACGCAATGTCTTCAAGCGGCCATGATGGCCGCACCGAGGGTCCCGGTCATCTTTACGTCGGTGGCCAATCCGCATCTTCTCGGCGTGGGCAAGTCCCCTGAGAACCAAGGCCGCAACATAACCGGAGTCGCTTCCACGGCTCCGATCAAACAGGCGCTCGCCTTTATCCGCGAGGTGCTACCCAGCGCGAGGCGGATCGGGACCATCTGGACGCCGGCCGAGCTCAACTCCGAGTACTATCTCCGGCTGCTGCGGGAAGGGGCGGGGGAGTTGGGTTTTGAGGTGGTCGCCGTTCCTGTGGCCAACGTCAACGAAGTCCTCCTGTCCGGGCAGATTCTGCTCAATAAAAAGGTCGATCTCATTTTCCCGATTTCCGACAACACCATCAACGCTTCCTTTGAGTCCCTCGGCCGGCTGGCCAGGGAAAACACGGTCCCTCTCTTTGGAGGATTCCCGCTTTTCACGCGCCTGGGAGCCTGCGCCGCTTTGGGCTGGGATTTTTTCGAAATGGGCTACAAGACCGGAGAGATCGCCTCCCGGGTCAAGGACGGGGAGGATCCCGGCCGAATTCCTCTCCAGTCCATGAGCCGTGTTCGGCTCCACCTCAATTTAGCGGCGGCCAAAACGCAGGGCGTAGAGTTTTCTGCCCAGGTTATCGGGCGGGCCGATGACATTATCGGACAGCAAGGGTCCTCTGAACATGGGGAGAACCAAAAATGATAAAACTCCGGCCCTCAAAACAAGAAAAATATCTCCCGTCCTTTTCCTAGGCGCTCCGCTTTCCGGATGCTTTTGCGGGTGAATTCGGAAGCCAGGGCACAGGCTTCCGCTAACGACTTGCCCATAACGAGATAGCTCAGCAGGCTCGAGGACNNAGAACTGCCGGCCGTCATAGAGAACGTCCACAACACTTCCGGCAAGGTGTCCGCCTTTGACGAGGCAGGGCACGGCGATGCGGTCGACGATCCGGCGGGCGGCTTCTTTCATCGCCTCCGGCTCTCTCAGGCGACGGCCGGAGATCAGGGCCGCCTCGTAGAGGTTCGGCGTCAGTATGGAAATCCGGCCTTTGATCCGGGAGAGATAGGATGGAATGGCCTCCTTTTCCAGGAGCCACCGGCCTGAGCTCGCCCGGAAAACGGGATCGACGACGATCGGGATGTCCGGGTGTTGAGCCAGGATGCGGCCCAGGGCCGGGATATTCTGGCGGCAGCCCACCATCCCCACCTTAATGCCAGATGGAGACACGTCCCGGACGAGCGTCTCATACTGGCTGATCAGGAACCGGCGGCCGAGGCAGCGGACATCCATGACCTGGCGGCTGTTCTGAGCGGTGACGGCAGTCAGGATTCCAGTGCCAAGAAAACCGAACCGGCGGAAAACCGCAACGTCCAGTAGGACCCCTGCTCCCGACGAAGGATCGTATCCGGCGATCGAAAGCAAGGCTCTTTTTCCGGCGTGGTTTTTTGTTATCATGGACATTGTCGGAGCGTTGATTGCGCTTTACGGCCCGGCGGGGCTATGTTAGCATATCGACATATTCGATGAAAGCCAGGGCCCATGTCTTTGTTTCCGGCCGCGTCCAGGGAGTCTTCTTCCGCGACCACACCCGGCGCTGGGCGGCCTCTCTGGGTCTCACGGGCTGGGTTAGGAACCTGCTGGACAGCCGGGTTGAAGTCCTGGCCGAGGGTGAAAAAGCACGCCTGGAAGACCTGATCGTCCGGCTGAAACAGGGCCCTCCTATAGCCGAGGTGGGGAATGTCGAGGTGACCTGGGAAGATTTCAGGGGCGAGTTCGGGGATTTCCGGATAGCCTGGCCTTAGCCCTGTCTTTTTCTCCGGTCCAAGAACTTTTGCCGGCATTCCTGAGAACAGAAGTAATACTCCTTGCCGTCCGCCTTTTCCAGGATAGCCTCTTCCCGGGGGAGATAGATGTTGCAGGTTTCATCTTTGACCATGACGCCCGAGGGCTGCGGGCGGTTTGGGTTGCGCCGGGCGGGAGGGCGCGGCGACAATAAGAGCCGGAGAAAGAGGTAGATGACATAGGCGGCGATGAGATAGAAAAGGAGTCGGAAAAAACCGAGAATCACCTTTCGAATGTAGCCGAATCAGTGAATAGTGTCAACGTCCTAAGGTGTTCTTGCGTCTGGACAGAAACGGCGCTAAAATAAAACCGGAGATCTGGCACGGTTTTTGCTGTGTATAATGTGGAAGGGAGACTCGAGTTGAAACGGACGACTCTGCTTATCCTAGCTGTTGGCTTCATATCCCTCGTGCCATTTGGCGATGATCGCGAAGACTCCTGGGGCATCAGTGCCCGGCAGGTATCCATCCAAGACCAGCCAGGCCAACAGCAGCAAGAGAAGACGGCCATCCGCCACGAAGTTGTCGTGACCCTGAAGCTCGTCCAGGTCTTTGTCGTTGACAAGAAGGGGAATCCCGTTTTGGACCTCCGGAAAGAGGATTTTCTCATCCATGACAACGGAAAGATCCAGGCGATCAGCGAGTTCGAACGGCACGCCTTGAAGCTCCCTTCCCCGGAATCGGAGACCCGGCCGGTGAGCCTCGAGGCGACACCTCTCCAGCCGCCTCGAGACCTGATGCCGCGCAAGTTCATTTTTCTATTTGATTTTGCCTACAACAACCCCAGGGGAATCGTCAAGGCCAAGGAGGCGGCCCTGCATTTTATCGACTCGCAACTCCGGCCGACGGACGAAGTCGGTGTCCTCTCCTATTCCGGCATGGGAGGCCTGCAGCTCTGGGAGTATCTGACCTCCGACCACCCGAAGGTGCGGGACGTTGTCGAAGCGTTCGGCTTGAAGAAGGCCTCGGGCCGGGTGGACAACCTCCAGGAAAAATATTACGAGGCGGTTACCGGGCAGAACCCGGCCGACGCCGCCGGCTGGGGTAAGGCGACTCTCCGGGGGGATGAGAAAAGTCTTCCCGATATGGCCGTCAAGCCCGACCTCGAGGGAAAACCGGGAATGAAGCAGTGGGTGTTCTCGGAAAAAGGCGAGCTCCACGCCCTGATGTTTGCCGACCGCCTTAGGGACCTGGCGCTGGCTCTGCGATACGTGCCGGGTCAGAAGAGCGTCGTTTTCCTCTCCTCCGGTGTCCCTTACTCCCTCATCTATGGAATCCAGGCTCCTTACGGGGACGGACGTTTTGGCAGCTTCGGCGAGTCCCTTCTCAAGCAGAGGTACGAGGACATGCTCAAGGAACTGGCCGCTTCGAACTGCATCGTCTATGCGCTGGACACAGAAGAGATCGGAGCGAGCCTCAAGAAAGACCTGAGGACCATGGGTGCTTTCACCCTCCAGAAGATCAGCAGCTCCACCGGCGGCAAGTATTTCGGGAATATCAACCAGTATGAGAAACACGTCGAGAAGATCCAGAACCTGACCGGCTGCNNCCGGCTGCTACTATGTCCTGGGCTACTCCATCGATGAGAAAGGGGACGGAGCCTTCCATCAGCTCAAAGTCGAGGTGGTCCAGCCGGGATGCGAGGTCCATGCCCAGAAGGGATATTACAGCCCCAAGCCGTTTCGGGAATACAGCGCGCTCGAAAAGATGCTCCATCTCGTCGACCTGGCCCTGAACGAAGATCCCGTCTTCCAGGTGCCGGTCCGCTTTTCCGTGGCCACCTTGTCCTGTCCTCCGGACAAGAGGGCCAATCTCTGCCTCGCCGCCGAATTCGCTCTCGAAAAGATCCAGGAAGTCCTGCCGGGCAAATTCGAGATCGTTAGCATCATTTTCGATGACAGGGGAAACACCGTGGAGCTCAAGCGGGAAGTGAAAACAGCGGCTGAATTTCCAAAAGCAAGCGTCATCCATCAGGCTGACTTCAGGCTCGCTCCGGGGACCTATGAATGCCGCGTGATCATCCGGAACCTGGAGACGGGAAGGGCAGCGGTGGGCGGCACCTCAGTCCGCATAGAGAGGCAATAAGGCGATATAATCCTCTTGATTCTGGCTTCCCTTAAAAGTAAGATGAAAAAAGCGCTCGGACAAGGAGAATAGGTCTATGGATTTCTTATTGTCTGAAGATCAACTGAGCCTCAAGGAAACGATTCGCCATTTCGCCCAGAAAGAGATCCAGCCGCTCATCAAGGAGTCCGATGAGAAAGGCAAGTGGCCCGATGTTTTGACCAAAAAACTGGCTGAGCTGGGCCTCCTGGGAATCATCATCCCGCCCGAATACTCGGGCTGCGGGTATTCCTACATCGACTATGTCATCATCCTGGAGGAAATATCCAAGGTCGACCCTTCGGTCGGGTTGGTCGTGGCCGCCCACAACTCCCTCTGTTCAAATCACCTCAACCTCTTCGGGACGCCGGACCAGAAAAAAAAGTACCTGACCCGGCTGGCTTCTGGCCAAACCCTCGGCGCCTGGGCGCTGACAGAATCGGGAGCCGGCTCTGATGCGGCCGCCATGAAGTCGCGGGCGGAGAGGAAGGGCGATCACTGGCTGCTCAACGGGACCAAGCTCTTCATCACCAACGGCTCTTTAGCCGAGATCTGTGTCGTCATGGCGGTCACCGACCCGGCCAAAGGCAGGAACGGCATCTCGGCCTTCATCCTGGAAAAAGGGATGCCGGGCTTCCGGCCTGGAAAGAAAGAGGACAAGCTTGGGATCCGGGCGTCCGATACTTCCGAACTCATCTTCGAGGACGTCAAGGTTCCTGCCGATAACCTGCTTGGCAAGGAGAATGAAGGCTACCGCGGGGCCATGGCCATCCTCGACGGCGGCCGGGTGAGCATCGCCGGTTTTTCGCTCGGAGTTGCGGCCGGCGCTCTGGAAGCCGCCCTGAAATACGCCAAGGAACGGGTCCAATTCGACCAGCCGATCGCCAATTTCCAGGCTATCCAGTGGATGCTGGCCGACGGGTTCACCGAGCTCGATGCAGCGCGCCTGCTCACCTACCGCGCCGCATTCTTGGAGGACCAGGGAAAAAAGATCCCCAAGGAGTCGGCCATGGCCAAGCTCTTCGCTTCAGAACTGGCCGTCCGGGCCTCTTCGAACGCCGTCCAGATCCTCGCCGGGTATGGGTTCACCAAAGACTACCCCGTAGAGAAGTTCTACCGGGATTCCAAGCTGGGAACGATCGGCGAGGGAACCTCGGAGATCCAACGCTGGATCATCGCCCAGAAGGTCCTGTCGGAGTACTGAGGGACTTGATCAAAGAGATCAGGCGAGGAAACGCCCGGGCCATCGCCAAGGCCATCTCGCTCGTCGAGAACGACTCGGCCGCCGCCCAGCGGCTGATGCGGCAAGTCTTCGCCTGGCGAAAAGACGCCGTCGTCCTGGGGATAACGGGAGCGCCGGGCACCGGCAAGAGCACGTTGGTCGATCAGCTCATCGGCCGGCTGCGCGCGGCGGGGCGCAAGATCGGGATCGTTGCCGTCGACCCGTCATCTCCGTTCAGCGGCGGCGCCATCCTCGGGGACCGCATCCGGATGATGCGGCACAGCGTCGACGCCGATGTCTTCATCCGCAGCATGGCCACCCGCGGCCATCTCGGCGGCTTGGCCAAGGCCACCGGCGAGGCCATCGCCATTCTCGAGGCCGCAGGCAAGGATTACATCCTCGTTGAGACGGTCGGAGTCGGTCAGGACGAAGTGGAAGTCGTCAAACTGGCCGACGTCGTCCTCGTCGTCCTGACTCCCGACGCGGGAGATGAAATCCAGGCTTTCAAGGCCGGGATCATGGAGATCGCCGACATCTTCGTCATCAACAAGGCTGATCATCCCGGTGCCGACAAGATGGAGCGCCAGCTCCGGGCCATGCTGGACCTGGGGCTCCCGGACAAAGACAAGCCGTCCGTGATCAAGACCGTGGCCACTAAAGGACAGGGGACGGACGGGATGCTCTCCGAGGTCGACCGCCTGATGGAGAAGCGAGACCGGCGCTTGCAGGAGATCCGGAGGAAACGGCTTCTCGCCTGGATGCTACGGGATGTGATCAGGGAGAAGATAGACCAGCTCATCAGCCGGGACATCCCGGATTCCGTATTCGAAGAGTATGTCGACCAGATCTACCATCGCCGGACCGATCCCTATACCGTCGCCGACAGACTCATCTCCCGCCTGAAGGAGAAGGGATGAAGGTCAAGGGAGTCCACCACATCGGAATCGCCGTCCGTGACCTGGAAGAGAGCCTGGGGAGATGGTCGGCCCTGTTCGCCGCCGAGCGGGGGCCGATTGAGGAGATCCCGGAAAGGGGCGTGCGTCTTGCCCATCTCCGCTTCGCCGAGGGCCCCGAGATCGAGTTGGTTGCTCCGCTCGGCGCTGCCTCTCCGATCGCGAAGTTCCTGGAATCTCGAGGCGAGGGCATTCAACATTTCACTCTCGAGGTGGACGATATCGAAACGGCGATGCGAGAACTCAGCCGGGCCGGCCTTAGTTTTGTGTCAGATACACCTCAGATTGGGGCCGGGGGAGTCCCCGTTGCGTTTGTTCATCCGCGATGTCTGAACGGGGCCCTTGTGGAAATCAGGCAGGGTCGAAAGTGCGGAGCTAAAAAGAGCTAGCCCCGCTGGCGGCTGAGCGTCAACGCCCAGCGGGCAAAAGCCCTGGCCTCCTCGAGATCGTGTTCGTTGGGGTGGGTGCTGGCCGAGGCGGCCATGTCCACCCAGGCCTCGTGCTCCGGCGAGCGGCTCAAGACTTCGAGCGCTTGCGGCGAGACCTTACCTCGGCAGGAAAACGTGGAGATCAGCTTGACCTGGGAAGAGACCACGACGGCATGCTCGATCGCCTCCCGGGAGAGGCCGCTGCCGGTCAATGAGCCATGGGTCGAAAAGAGGGCGGTTTTCTTGCCTTTGGGGATGCTCTGGAGGAACTTCTCGGCCTTATATGGCACGCCGTGCGATTGAACGGGAAAGCCGGCGAAGATCAGGTCGTATTCGTCCATGCTCTGGACCTCAGCCATGGGCTTGATGGTCTTGGGTTGGGGCAGGGCCTCGAAGATGGCTTCGGCGATCTTTTTGGTGTTCCCGGTGAGGCTGTGATAGGCGACCAGCGTTTTCGACATGGCGCTATTCTTCCATAGTCCGCCGGAAAATTCCAGCCCTAGTTTTTCCTCGGCAGGCTGATGGTGATGGCCGTCCCTTTCTGGACCTCGCTATCGACCCGGATGGTGCCGCCATGGTCCTCGACGATCTTCTTGGCGATGGGAAGGCCGAGTCCGGTGCCCACGTCCTTAGTAGAAAAGTAGGGATCGAAGATCCTCTCGACCAGGTCCTTGGCCATCCCGATCCCGGAATCCCGGATGACCAAGACGAGGTTCTCTTTCTCGGCCCGCAGCCGGATCTCGATTTCGCCGCGACCGCGGATGGCTTCGATGGCATTGATGAAGATGTTCCGGAAGGCGATCTTAATCTTGGACTTGTCCGCCTCGACCGGGAATTCCTGGCCCTCGTAGATCTCCCGGAACCGGATCCTCTCGGAGATGACCTTCCGGTAGGGAGAGACCACTTCGCCAATGGCCTCCCTCAGGTCAAACACCTCCTTGGTGAGGCTGGTGACTCGGGAGAGCTCCAGGAACTCCTGGGCGATCCGCCTCAGGTTCTCGACCTCGCTGATGATGTAGGAAGCCGATTCGCGGAGCGCCTTCTCGAAATCCGCGTTCTTGTCGTCGTAGACGCGGAGGATGTGTTCCGCTGAGAGCTGGATCGGCGTCAGCGGGTTCTTGATTTCGTGGGCCACCTTCTGAGCCATTTCCGCCCAGGCCACCTTCTTGCTCAGGTCGGCGATTTCCTGCTGGTGTCTCTTCAGGTCCTTGATCATGGTGTTGAACCCGTCCACCAGGGATTTCATCTCGTCATGGGAGCGGTGTTCCACGGCGATCTCCAGGTTGCCGAGACCCACCTCCCTCGTTCCCGCCAGGAGCTTCTTCACCGGTGAGATGATCATCCGGCCGATGCCCCGGGCGAAAAGAAGGACGAAGAGGATGAGGAAGGCCGATATGAAAACGAGAAACTCGACCAGTTCCTCGGTAGCGCCGGCGATCTCCTGTTCTTCAAAGGGAAAGGGGAGGGAGATCAAGTACTGTGTCCGGCGAATGGCATAGGGAATGGTCAGGCTCTGGTAGGAATAGCCGCCGATCCGCGGTCTTTGGATGTAAAACGGCTTGTTCTCATACCGGATCCTGTAATAGGCTTCCCCGTCGATGAGTTCGGGGAGGAATCCCCAATCGTAAAATTCGCGCCGGCTGGAGGAAATCAACCGGCCTTCCCCGTAGAGGTTGACGTCGGTGGCGATGGCCGAGCTGATCCAGAGGACGAGGTCGTCGGTCGGGGCGATGAGGGTGGCCTTCTCCTCCTGCTGAAGGGTGACGAAATCCTGCATGATGTTCCGGGCGAAATTGGCGTGGACTTCCGCCTTCTCCAGGAATCGCTGGCTGAAGGTCCGGATGAAGAAGCGGTGGGAGAAGAGGGTGAAGAGGAGGAGAGAGATCACCGTTATCGTGACAAAGGCGGCGTTGACGCGGCTGGAGAAAGACCACAGAAAGCTGGCCAGCTTCCTCCTTCCAATTATGGCCGGAATCAGCACGAGAAAAAGAAAGGCCAGGCCGAGATAGAAGATCGCAACCTGCAGGAACTCGACCGTCAGGCCCAAGATGTTTTTTTGGGGGATGAGAAACGCATACACCCTGTTCTGGAAGCGGAAATAAAACGATTTGAAGATTCTGTCCTTGTCCCGGAAAGACGACCACATCCCCTCGGGAGAGAGCTCGATTCGGTCCAGCGTGCCGGCCGCAATCCCGGAGGAAATCCGATAGGGATTGAAGAGAAGCTTGCCGCGGCCGTCAAAGATAGCAAACCCGAACTGCTGCTGGTTGAGGGAGGGGAGGAGGCTGACTTTGAGCAGCTCAAAATAGGGGTTGGCGGAATAGAGGAAAGGCAGCATCTCCGGGTCGATGGCCAGGGAAAAAGTCATCCGGCCGAGGTATTGATCCTGATAGTACCAGTCTTTATAGGCCAGCACGAATTCTCTTTCCTTGCCCAGGGATGGAACGTTCACCCGGCGGACCCTCCAGGTCGGGCTCAGCGGCAGCTCGATATCGGGTTGATAGAGTTGAGAGATGTTGAGGGAGAAGCGGGAAAGGACAGCGCCTTCGGCGTCGAGGACCTCGAGGATCGAATACCAATTGAACTTGGCCGCCAGCGTGCTCTCCCAGAGGGACCGAGCAAGAGGAGAAGGATCGGGATTGCGGAGGAAGGCAAGGATGAACGCTTCCCTTTTCTCGATTTCCGGGAGGGATTGCTGGATGATAAAATCGGCCCAGTCCTCCTGAGCCAAAATTGTGTTGCGCAGAAAGTTTTGGACGAGAGAACCGAGGCGGGCGGATGACTGCAGATGGAGCTCGGCGGAATTGAGGAGTGCAGCCAGGAAAATCAAGGCGAAGATGGGCCCACGCCTTTTAAGGGACAGGAACGANNGAGAACGGGGCGGAGATCAAGTATCCGAGGACGAGGAGGGCGATCGGGATAGTCATCAGGAGGATGTCCGACCCGGGCCCAGACACGAGCAAAAAAGCGCCTGGGGTCCAGATGAGAGGCCCTAGGGCCACCGGCCAGCGGGCCGATAGAAGGCGGATGAGGCGGACGGACAGAAAAACGACACAGGCGCAGCTCATCAAAAAGAAGACGAGCCCGAGTTGGAGAAATAGAAAAGACAGATCGCCGGAGAAGCGCAGAAGGTTCAGGTTGGAATTGGCCACCAGACGGGAAACGAAACCGTGATAGATGGCCGCCATGAACAGCGAGGCGCCGACCAGAAGAGTCTGGAACGCCCAGACGGCGCCCAGGGGAAGCCGAGGCTTTTTGTTCCCGATGCGTTCCCAGGCGAACACCGTGAGAGCCCCAATGGTCAGGAAGAGAAAGAGCGTGCTCAACAGGATATCGGCCGGAGATTGAGTCAGACGGCCGATGGAGAAGAAGCCGGCCTGAGCGGGAGAGAATATCCGGAGCGATTGAACCCTCTCCAACCGGGTGAGCGGGATGAAGGCGATGCGCAAGCCTGTCAGGGCCAGGACGAAGAGAACGACCGTGCCGGCCCTCTTGCGCGGCGCTGAAAAATAGGACCGGGCCAGGTCGGTGATGAGAAGGATGAGGGAGAGTGCCAGGGCGAGAGTGAAGAGGAGGATCAGGCTCTCGCGCAGGCGGGAATGAATAGAGCGAAAGGAGGGCGCGTTCAGGTTGACGGTGGCGACGATCTCCCCCTGCTCGTTCCGAAGGGGGAAGAAGATCTGCTGGGCCTCGTTGTCCAGCCGGGCTTCACCGCGATATTCGTCCTGGTGGCGGGCAAAGATTTGTTCGAACCCAGAGACATCGTCGCGGAAATCCCAGTAGTCGAAATGCCCGCTTTTCCAAGAGTCACTTTTGAGGAACTGATATTCCGAGAGATAGGGTGCTCTGAGCTGGGGCCGGAAGGCCAGAAGCCGGAAAAGGACGACCTGTTCGGATTGGCGGACTCGGGCTGATGAGATGAGATAGGAGGAGGCCCGGCTGCGGACGAGCGCAGGCTTGTCCAGCGCCGGAGGCCGGAATTCGATGACATTTCCCAGCCAGACAGCTAGACCTCCGTCCTCGTCGTAGTAGGCGAGACCTTCCAGCTCCGGGTTGATCTTCTGGCCCTTGAAGAGTGCGAAAATCTTGTCCTTTTCATAAGGAAAGGATGAGACCGCCAGGGCCCTCTGCCTGGCCAAGAGGCCGGTCTCGATCAGGGCGAATTCCTTTTTGATGGACTGGGCCTGCCGACGCAGCCCGGCGAGGCTTTTCTGGAAGTAGTGGGGCGTCAGCAGGCGCGGCATGAGCGCCGAGAGGGCGAGGAAGAAAAGCGCGAGCGCCAGCCCGATCACAAATCCGTGCCGCAGGGCGCGCGGCCCGGAAAGAGGTGAGATCGTGCTCATAATGACTCGGCTTTGATTTCCGTTATTCTCCAGGGGGGCCTGGGGTTTCCGCCGCTCGGCGGCTTCTCTCTGGTCAAATGAAAGAATACTTGGAAGACGTGTTGATTATCGTTTTTCTTATTCTTGAATGACCACCGAGCCTTGAAAATGAAGCTCTTTTCCTTGGCCAGCACCGGGAGTTCGCTGTCGGCATAGAATTCGAAAGTGGTATAAGTGGCATAGAGTTGCTGGAAGAAAAAATAGGCCTGCTCCGGCGATATCTGGTCGGAGAAGGAGACCGGCTCGGGAAGAGAAATGTAGACATGGCCTTGGCTGGAGAGAAGGGAATATAACAGCCGGGGATCGTCCTGGAAGAATGCCTTTTCGATGCTGCCTGTGGTTTGAGAGAGAAGCGAAAGGGTCAGGAGGAGCGGAAAAATGCCGATGGACGCCACTCTCTGAATGTTATCACAGAAATTTCAACCGGCGCAAGGGCGCTCAGGCTTGGATTTTTAGTCTTCGACATGGGATTTCTGGAAGAAAACCGATTGCGAGCGGGAAGCTGGCTGGATGGCGAGGAGCGCTCCGCTGAAGTCTGGCGGCTTCTCAGGCTTTTTTTTCTTCCGCCTTGGCCTCTTCTTCGAGCTTTTTCGTCCTTGCTGCATCCTTAATGCTGCTGATCCCGGCGATGAGAGCGATCAGGCCTCCGAAAAAGAGGATGGGCGGGACGCACCCGAGAACCAGTTCATAAAACGGTCGCCACCAGACGATAACCAGCCAAACTCCAGCAACAATAGCCACCAGGCCGGCGATTATGGCCACGTACTTGCCCATGTGGACACCTCCTCTTTTTTACCCGCGGATTATAACAGAAGTCTTTTGGCGAAGCAACAATTTTTTTGAGAAGATTTTTTTTGCATAGCTCGCTCCTTTGGATTAAATTAGATCTCGAACAGTGCCTGAATGAGGAGGTCCCATGCGTCTTCAATTTCTGCCTGACCGGCGCTCTTTCGGCGCATCCGTTTTGGGGGCTGCCCTTTTTTTGAGTTGCGCCGCCAATTCAGTAAGCCAGGACGCCTTTGTGATCGGGTCGTTGAAAATACTCCCCGGTCAAGCCGTCTCGGGTTTCCTTGAGGTCGCAGCCAAGGACGGCATCGGCGCATCTATTCCGGTGACCGTTATCCATGGAGCCAAGAAGGGGAAAACGCTGTCGCTCGTGGCCGGTGTTCATGGATACGAGTACCCTCCTATTCTGGCCCTCTACCGTTTGAAGGCCATGATCGACCCGAAGGAGCTTGCGGGGACACTTGTCCTGGTCCACATCGCCAACCTGCCCTCTTTCCAGAGACGCACGATTTACTACAGCCCCTATGACTGGAAGAACCTGAACCGGGTTTTTCCCGGAGACCCCGCCGGGACGCTCAGCCAGCGTACGGCCCATGTCCTGATGGAAGAGGTGGTCAAGAGGTGCGACTGTCTCATCGACCTCCACTGCGGGGACGGGAATGAGGCCTTGATCCCCTACACGTACTGGATGATCAGCGGAGAAAAGAAAATGGACGAGCTCACCCGGACGATGGCCCTGGCCTTCGGCATCCCCCATATCATCATCGACGAGAGCAGATCCAAGGACTTAAGGGATTCCAAGTACTTGGGCAACACCGCCGTGCTCCTTGGCAAGCCGGCCATCACCACGGAATCCGGGTTTCTGGGGAAGACGGATGAGGAATCCATCCGCCGGAACATCGACGGGATCTTGGGCGTTATGCGCCTGTTTCAGATGATTAAGGGGCGGCCGGACCTGGTGGCCGACCCGGTGTGGATCGACCGCTACGAGGTGATCTACAGCCAGACCGACGGGCTTTTCTACCCGCAGGCAGAGATGGGTCACTATGTGGCCAAGGGCCAGAGAGTCGGCTATGTCACCGACTTTTTTGGCCAAGTGAAGGAAGAAGCCCGAGCTCCCTTCAGCGGCATCCTCCTCTATATCATCAACACGCCCCCCACCAGCAAAGGGGAACCCCTCTTCGAGGTGGGGCGAGTCAAAGAAGAGAACTGAGGACTTCCCAAGGGGCGGGCGAGTACGGGTCCAAGGGCGCGAACTTGGAACGATTTCGGTCCGGCCGAGTTTTACTCAGCGGAGCGAGAAAGAGCGCTTGAGGAGGTCAGAGGTGAGCAAAATCCGAAAGTGGCGGCTTCTATTCGGATGGTTGTTGGCCGGTTTGGGCGGCCTGGTCTCTACGGCTTCAGCCGACGGCATCATTATCCCTCGCCACCGGCCGGGCGAACACATCCCGCCTCTCTGGGTGAAGTACCACCATGTCACAGTCGAGATCCGCGACCAGGTAGCCAGGACGTCGATCGATGAGGTCTTCGTCAATACCTACGACCGGGACATAGAGGGAACGTTCATCTTTCCCCTTCCCGAAGGGGCGGCTATCTCCGAATTTGCCATGTTCATCGGGGACCAGAAAATCGAGGGCGAGGTCCTGGACAGCCGGGAGGCCCGGAGCATCTACGAGGACATCGTCCGCCGGCTCCGCGACCCCGCGCTCCTCGAGTACATCGGCCGGAATACCTTTCGGGCGCGGGTCTTTCCCATTCCGGCCCGGGGCGAGAAGAGGGTCCAGCTCATCTATTCCGAGGTCCTGAAAGGGGAGAAGGGTTTGGTCCGCTATCTCTACCCTCTCAACACCGAGCGCTTCTCCCTCCGGCCGCTCGAGGATGTAGCCGTTTCGGTCCGGGTCGAATCCAAGGTCCCGATCTCCAGCGTCTACTCGCCCTCGCACCGGGTCTCGGTCAGAAAGGATGGGCCGAATACGGCGACGCTGGGGTACGAAGAGAAGAACGTCAAGCCGGACAAGGATTTCATCGTCTATTACGCAGTCTCTTCGGATGACGTCGGTTTATCGTTCCTGGATTATAAGGATTCACAGGGAGGCTATTTTCTCCTCCTGGCCGCGCCCCGCTACGTCGCGGCCAGGGAAAAAATCCTGAACAAGAACCTGGTCTTCGTCCTCGACAGCTCGGGCAGCATGAGCGGGAAGAAGATCCAGCAGGCCAGGGAAGCGGCGCGGTTCATCATCAACCACCTGGATGAGAGAGATCATTTTTCGATCGTCGACTTCGACGACGGGGTCAGCCTGTTCAGCGGAGAACTTGTTGCGGCAAACGCGGCCAATCGGGAGAAGGCCCTGCAGTTCATTTCCGGCGTCGAGGATTCGGGAGGGACGAATATCAACGAGGCCCTGATCAGAGCTTTGGGGATGATGCCTCGGGGCGACCGGCCCAACTACACCCTGTTCTTAACCGACGGCCTGCCCACCGTCGGAACCACAGACATCGCCGACATCCTGAAGAACGTTGCCCAAGCGAATGCGGCCGGATCCCGGCTGGTGGTCTTCGGGGTTGGCTATGACGTCAACACCGAGCTGCTGGACAAGCTCTCAGCCGCGAACCGGGGGACTTCCGTTTATGTCGGGGAGAACGAGGACCTCGAGGTAACCATCTCCGGCTACTATGAAAAAATCTCCTCTCCACTGCTCTCCGATGTGAACCTGAAGTTCCAGGGAGTCGAGACGTTCCAACTCTATCCAGCGGTCCTGCCCGACCTGTTCAGGGGCTCTCAGCTTGTCGTCCTCGGCAGGTACCGGGGGAGCGGACCTGTTTCTATCAGATTGACCGGAAAAGTCGGAAAAGAACCCAAGACCTTCACTCTAGACAACCAAAAACTTGGCTCGGACGGGTCCTCCAGCTTCCTGCCGCGCCTCTGGGCGACCCGCCGCGTGGGCTACCTGCTCGAGGAGATCCGCCTGCACGGGGAATCTCAGGAGCTCGCCGCTGAAGTCCGCAGCCTGGGTTTGAAATACGGCATCGTCACTCCCTATACGTCCTTCCTGGTGACGGAAAAAGAAAGAGAGGTCATAGCGGCGGCGGCCCCGGTAGCTCAGGAGGCTCTGGCCGCCAGGAAAACGACCGGGGCCGGGGCGGTCAGGCTGGCCCAAGCCACTCAGCAGTTCAAGGACAAGGACCAGGCTTCCGAGGTGATCTCTGAATGGATCCGCTACAAGGAGGACAAGGTTTTCTATTTTCGGGACGGCTTCTGGGCGGACAGCCTCTACTTCGAGGGAAGCGCTGTCGAGGAGGTTCGGTTCAATTCGGAGGCCTATTTTGACCTCATCAGCCGGGTCCCGGGAATCGGCAAGTATCTCTCCGTCGGCCAGAACGTGATCATTTCCTTCGCTGGCAAGAACTATAAGATCATCGGCGAGTCTGAGTAACGGAAATTTCATGGAAACCCTCTGCAGCATGGGGTACTCTTCATTCCCTAAGGCGAGGGGGAGTCCCTCAGAAAGCCCTCCGCAGCGCAGCGGGCACGGTTCCTCTCGGCTTGCCGAGAGGAGAGCGCAGCGAGGACAGGGAGCGAATTTTCCACGCCGGGAAAAATTCGCGTCTTTCAGAGGGACTCGCCCGAGCCTTTCTTTGACTTCGGTTTTGCCCGTATGTTATAAAAAAGAGCCGTCATTTCAAAGGAAAAGGAATGCGAGATATCAGTCTTCTGGTCCTGGCCGCGGGAGTCGGCAAGCGCTACAAGGGTCTTAAGCAGGTTGACTCCATCGGCCCGGCGGGAGAGACCCTGCTGGACTATTCGCTGTATGGGGCGCTCGGCGCGGGGTTCAAGCGGCTGTTCTTTGTTATCCGGCAGGAAATCGAAGAGGTCTTTCGGGAATCGGTCGGGCATTATTGGGAAGGGTTCTTCGACGTCAATTACGTTTTTCAGGAGATTGGGACGGGACTTCCGCCAGGCTTTTCCATCCCGGCGGAGCGCCAAAAGCCCTGGGGGACAGGGCATGCTGTCCTGATCAGCCGGGACGCGATCACTGCACCTTTTGCCGTTATCAACGCCGATGATTTCTACGGACCGACCGGGTTCGAAGAAATGATAAAGTGGCTCGGGGAAAGGCCCCTCCAAAGCCCTGTGCCCGATGAGTACTGCCTTGTGGGCTATCTCCTCCTGAACACTCTTTCAGACCATGGCTCTGTTTCCCGAGGAGTCTGCCGGATCGACGCCGATGGCTATCTGACCGAGGTCGTGGAAAGGCTCAGGATCGAGAAGGAAGGCGAGGGCGCCCGGATTCTGGACGAGAAAGGCCGTTGGATTCACTTGAGCGGAGACGAGGTTGTCTCGATGAATTTCTGGGGATTCACGCCCACCATATTCGGGCACCTGGACAAAGGGTTCGCCGATTTTTTGGAGCGCCCCGGCCGGGGTCCCGAGGCCGAGTATTTCATCCCCTTCGCCGTGAACGAGCTTCTTCGTTCGGGGAAGGTCCGGGTCAAGAACATCCCGACGGGGGATCGCTGGTTTGGTCTGACCTATCCAGAGGATCTGCCCCGGGTTCGCCAGCACGTCCGGGATCTCATCCGGAAAGGCGTTTATCCGGAGAAGATCCGGGGGGAAGGAAGGTCGTCTTGACAGAGCACGATCTGAAGCCGATTTTTTCCCAGTTCTCCGTCGACGGCGATTTCGCCGGGGCACAATTCCTCAAGGTCGGGCACATCAACGATACCTATCTCGTGGATTCGGACGACAACGGGACCCGGGCGCAGTTCATATTCCAGCGCATCAACCACTTCGTCTTCCGCGACCCGGAACGCCTGATGGCCAATTTCGAGAAAATCACCCGTCATATCCGGGCTAAGCTCGAGAAGACCCCGGGCTGCAATCCCGACCGGGAGACACTCAACCTGCTGTATGCCCGGTCAGGCGAGTGCTTCCATATTACTCCTGACGGGGAATTCTGGCGGGCCTACCGGNNGTTCGTCAGCGACGCCCATATCGTCAACGTCGCCACCAAGCCGGAAGAAGCGTTCGAAGCCGGGCGGGCCTTTGGTTGCTTCCAGAAGCTCCTCTCCGACCTGGACGCATCCTCCCTCCACGAAACGATCCCGTTCTTCCACCACACGCCCCGCCGTTTTGCGCGGTTCAAGGAGGTCCTGGAAAATGACACTCACGATCGGGCGAGGGAAGCCCAGGATGCCGTCGCCTTTGCCTTCGAACGCGAGCCGATGACGGCAGTTGTTACGGATGCCCTGTCCGGAGGCCGCCTTCCTCTCCGGATCACGCATAACGACACCAAGATCAACAATGTGCTCTTCGATAATCGGACGGGCAAGGCCATCTGTGTCATCGACCTCGACACGACCATGCCGGGCTCATCTCTCTACGACTTCGGCGACATGGTCCGGACGACGACGAGTTTTGCGGCCGAGGATGAAAGAGACCTGGCCAGAGTCAAGCTGGAGCTAGAGATGTTCCGGGCTCTGGCCGACGGCTTTCTCGAGGAAGCCCGCGATTTCCTGACTCCTCAGGAGCTTGACCTCCTGGTCTTTTCCGGGAGGCTCATTACTTTCACCATCGGCCTCCGCTTTCTCACGGATTTTCTGGAAGGGGATGTCTATTTTCGAGTCCACAGGCCGGGTCAGAACCTGGACCGCGCCCGGGCTCAGTTTGCCCTGGTCCGGTCGATGGAAAATCTGGAGAAGGCGATGGACGACTGCATCCAGACTCTCCGCGCCAAGGCCGGGCGCTCGGCCTCCCGCTGCTGCTCCTGAGGCCGCTTAGTTTCTGAATAACCAGTGCGGGAAGAGGGCCCGCTTTTCCAGGCCCGGGCCCTCGCAAAGAATATCAAGGCGGCGGTCGCCCGTCTTCTGGAAATAGGCGATCTGAATAGGATGCTTCCCCACTTCGAGGCGGGTCCGGCCGGTGAGCTCGAGGATCCAGAACAGCCCATCATGCCGAACGACCTCTTTCCCGTCGATGATGAGGAGGGCGCCGTCGTCGGCGACCATCGTGAACACATATTCGCCCGGCTTCTGGATGTCCAAATACCCTTTGAAAAGCAGGGCGAAATTGTCCTGTCGTGGGCCCGAGGGCTCGAACGAGAGGTCGAAAACATGGCCGGTCTTCACGGGCGTCAGGCCGTCCAGGTTGGGGAGCCTCAGCCAACTGCCTTCAAAGTAGGCATAATCCAGGCCGTTTTTTTCGGGATCGAGCCGGCTGAATGAAGTGCTGATAGCTCGGCTCAGCCGGCCGCCGCGGAGGACGGTCCGGGCTTTGACGACCGCGCTGTCTCTGACCTCCAACGGACCGTCGGGGAGGAGCGGCGACTCGCGGGTCGGGTCTGTCCCATCCGTAGTGAAGCGAATTTCCGCTCCCGGGAATGGCGGATAGACCTGGACCTGGGTCGGGCCGGAGATCAGCTTCTTCCCCCCCAGACCGTCGGGCGGCGGAAGCCGGAAATTCACGGCCGCTGCGGCCAGCCGGTCGTAATGCGGGACGACGCGGCGGGAGAAATCGGCAAAGCTCCGTAAGCTTTTTTGCGACCAGACGACTTCGCTGAGCGCCAGAAGTCGCGGCATGAGCATGTATTCCACCGAGTCTGAATCAGCTAGGTATTCCGTCCAGATGTTGGCCTGGGCGCCGAGAATGTGCGCGGCTTGCTCGGCGGCCAGCTCTACTGGCACCGGCTCGTAGGCATACACCTTCTCGATGGGCAGATACCCGCCGATCCCTTGCGGTTCGTCAAACAGGCCTTGATAATAATCGAAATAACAGTGAGATGTCGGTGACATAACGACGTCATGGCCGGACTGGGCGGCCGCGATCCCCCCGGCGGTCCCCCGCCAGGACATCACCGTGGCGTTGGGCGCCAACCCCCCCTCCAGGATCTCGTCCCAGCCGATCAGCCTCTTCCCCTTGCCGCCGAGGAATTTCTCGATCCTCTTTATGAAATAGCTCTGCAGCTCGTCCTCGCTCTTGAGCCCCTCGGTCCTGATCCTCTCCTGGCACTGGGCGCAGTTCTGCCAGCGCAGCTTGGGGACCTCATCCCCGCCGATGTGGATGAACTCGCTGGGGAAGAGGTCGATGACTTCGGTCAGGACATCCTGGAGGAACTCGAAGGTTTTTTCATTGCCGGCGCAGTAGACGTCGTAGATAATGCCCCACTCGGTGCCCACCTTAAACGGACCGCCCGAGCAGGAGAGCTCCGGGTAGGCGGCCAGGGCGGCCTGGCAGTGTCCGGGCATCTCGATCTCGGGGACGACCGTGATGAACCGTTTCTTGGCGTAGGCGACGACTTCTCGGATATCGTCCTGTGTATAGAAGCCGCCGTGAGGAACGCTGTCGTCCATCGACTCCCGGCGCCAGGCGCCGACCTCAGTCAGCTTGGGGTACTTCTTGATTTCGACCCGCCAGCCCTGGTCTTCGGTCAGGTGCCANNGCCGCTTCGATCCTCACCCCGTTTTTAAAGGCGGAGAGCTGGTAGCCTTCGTTTCCCAGCTTGGACAGGCCGTCCCCGGTCCGCAAGAGGATCGCATCCCCAGGGATTTGTCCGGCCGCCGGACGGATATCCAGAGGAAAGCCGGTCGAGCGCCGGAGCTTGGCGGCCAAGAATTCTCCGGCCTCCTGCGCTTCAGCAAAT
>DQHV01000328.1 GCA_003524335.1 Candidatus Aminicenantota bacterium
GTATCTGCTCGCTCAGCGGGATCTTGTAGCCGATCGTGTAGATGGGGACGTCGACCCGCCGGGCGACCTCGAGGGCCTCTTCGGGCGTGGAGGCGCTGTCGTTGTCGATGCCGTCGGTGAGGAGCAGCAGGGCGCGCTTCTCGTTCCGGGCCCGGGTGGCGAACTCCGGCGAGACGCCGACGGCGTCGTTGAGGGCCGTCTGGCCGTAGGCCTCGGTCTTGTCGAGGACGCGGAGGAACTCCGATTTGTCCGTCGCGTGCCTGGCGGCGACCTCGACCTGGCCGTCGGCGAAGATGAGCAGGGCGATCTCGTCGCGGGGCCGCAGGAGCTTCGTCGCCAGGTGGCGGAGCGCGGCCTTGCACTCTGCGAGCTTGTTGTCGAGGGCCATGCTGCCGCTGACGTCGAGGAGGACGGTCAGGCTGAGGGGCGATCCGAAGTCATGCATGAAGTAGGTGAGGGGCTTCTTCTTGTTGTTCTCGTAGATCGTGAAGTTCTTCTCGACGAGATTATTGACGAAACGGCCTTTGGAATCCTGGACGGTGACGGCGAGGGTGATGGCCCGGACGACGTATTCGTGAGAGGCCTGGTCCTTGACCTGTTCCTGGGCGGACGCCGCCCCGGCCGGCCCGAGAACGGCCAGCGAGGTAAGGATGAACACCACCAAGACTTTGCTTTTCATGGCTATCGTGAGGGCTTGGGATCCAAAATACCACGCGCCCCCTCCGATTTCAAGGAACGCGGGCGAGGCCAGGCCCTCGATGGTTTTGTCGGGCGGGCGGCCTGTCTTAGGAATAAAGCTCGGAAGAAAAACCCTGGCTCAGGTCGGGAGAGGTCCCGTCGGGATCGGGAATGGACGCCCCGTCGAGGGTCATCAGGGGTTTTTCAACGGCCAGGCGCCTCTCGAGCTTCCTACCGTCGGCCATCAGCCGGAGGAAGTACACGGGGATGACGAGAGAACAGATGAAGGTGACGATGATCGTGCTCAGCTATCTGCCCTTCCTTTTCACGAAGCCCCGCTCGTCCTTCTCCCAAGCGCGCATGATCCCTTTTTCTATTCCATATCCTTGCGCACGTGTCAAGCTATTTGTTATCAATCTGTTGCAGAATAGTGGAGGGGCCCCAAGGGGAGGGGCTCCGATGGCGATAGACCCAAGGGATTGTATGAGGCCGGCGCCGCCAACCGCGATCTCCATGGCCTTAATCTCGCACGCGAAGGAGACGCACGAATCCCCTTAAATGAGGATTCCGAAGGGCATCGCAAGGCGCAGCTTTAAGGGAAGAGCTTCTTTGTCAGGGCGGCCAGGTTCTTGGCGTGGGAGTCGCAACAGTCGAGCGACCTCTTGTCAGGCCGGCCGATCGAGACCGGGCCGTAGTGGTCGAATCTGTGGTCCCCCTGGAGGACCATGCCGTGGATGAGGAGTGCCTGGAGGATATCGAGGACCGTCGTCTCGTTGCCGCCTCCGATGTTGGCCGAGGAGGTGAAAGCCCCGCCGACCTTGCCCCGGAGCTTTCCGTGGAACTTGACGCTCTCATCGAGGAGCTTTTTCAGCTCCCAGGCCATGGTGCCGTAGTAGGTCGGGGACCCGAAGACGATGCAGTCGTAGCCGAGGAGGTCGCCCGGGGCCGTATCCTCGACCCTCTTCAGGTCCACTTCGAGGCCTTGCGATTCGAGGACATCGGCGATCCTGGCCGCCATCTTCTTGGTATTTCCCGTCCGGGAATAATAGGACACCAGGGCTTTGGGCATCGGATTCCTCCTGAAAAAAAGCTCATCTAAAATCTTACCGCCGCTTGAAGAGCCAGGATGTTGTTTTCCGCGGGCTCTTTTCGGTCCCCTTCCATGATGAGGTCATATTCGAGCTTGAATACGATCGCACTGGTCAAATAATAATTTAGGCCAAAGGCGACGGTCCTTCCGTCGAAGTCGGTGGGGTCTCGGCCGAGCAGATTCCCGGGATCAAGGTAGTCCAGAGTGCCGTATCGGATTGTCGGCCGGATCTTCTTTTCGAATAAATAGGAAAGCTGGACGAAGTAGCCGTCCATCTTGCCGGATACCAGAGGGGAAGGGTTTTCAGAAACGGCGTTTGAATATTCGGCGTAAAGATCGAAGCCGCTGAGTCTACCGAGGAAATGAAAGCCGTACATCCTCAGGGCGTTCTGACCTTCGTCATCCCACATTCCCCTATAGTAAGAGGCCCCGAATTCCCACCTGTCCGCGTAGACTCCGCTCAAGCGGAATCCAAGACTCTTGGCATCGTTGTTGTCTCGATACTGCCGGGAGTTTCTCAAACGGCTGCCCGCGCCCAGGCCATTGATGAGGTAGGCATCGTAATTGAGGTAGAGATTCCGGCTCAGAGATATATACCCATGGACGTCGATCCCGACCTCTTTCCACGCGCTGGACCCGATCTCTGTCGACGTCTGAGGCCTGGTGACGAGGAAATTTTCGAGGGGGGCGTGGAAATCATCGAATCGGTTGAATGGTGTGAGGATGGCTCCCACCCGCACTCCTGTATTCCTCAGAAGTCGCACGTCCAGGTAGGCCCATTCGATGAACGGAGGCTCTTCCTCTCCCCCACCATGCTCGAACTCAAACTCGGCTCGGTACGAAACGCGATCGTGTAACCGTCCGGAAATCGTCAGGTTCAGGTAATGAATGTCAAAGGTGTCGGTCATGGCCGGACCTG
>DQHV01000079.1 GCA_003524335.1 Candidatus Aminicenantota bacterium
GGTTTCAAAGATGAGGTCTTCCAAGCTGGAGATTGAAAAGACACCATTCAACTTGGAAGACCTCATCTTTGAAACCCTGGCTCCGCTGGCCATCCAGGCCCACAGGAACAAGCTTGACCTTGTCAGCGCTATCCCTCCCCGTCTGGACGCGGACATCATCGGCGACCCCGGCCGGTTACGGCAGATCCTGATCAACCTTGTCGGCAATGCCGTCAAGTTCACGGAAAAGGGGGAGGTCGTGATCTCGGTGGAAGAAGAAACCAGAGCAGGAGATACTCTGCTGCTGCACTTCGCCATCGCCGACACCGGCATCGGCATCCCGGGAGACAAGCAGAAGATCATTTTTGATGTCTTTGCCCAGGCCGACAGTTCAATGACCCGAAAATATGGAGGGACCGGGCTGGGGCTGGCCATCTCCTCACAACTCGTGGACCTGCTGGGCGGACGCATCTGGGTGGAGAGCGCCGCCGGCAAGGGCAGCACTTTCCACTTTACCGCCCGGTTCATGCTCCCCCAGAAGGAAGCCCAGCAGACAACCCTGCGGCCCAAGATGCTTTTCGCCGACCTGCCCCTCCTCCTTATCGAAGATAACGCCAGCTCCCGGCGCTTCATCAGCGAGTGGAGCACCTTCTGGGGATTAAAAGTCAGAGAAGCGGAGAGCGCTGATCAAGCCATCGTTATCCTGGACGACGCCAAAGAGAGGAAGAAGTCCTTCCAGATCATCCTTTTGGACGCCAACCTTCCCGGTCATGACAGCTTCATCATCATGGATTACATCAAGGATAACCCGGAGTTGGCCAGCTCGATTATCATGATGATGAGCTCTTCGAGCAACCGCATCGATGCCTCACCATGGCTCAAAGTCGGAATCTCCGCCCACCTGGGCAAGCCGATCAAGCCGGCCGAGCTCAAGAACGGCATTCTCAATGTCCTCGGCCTGGCGCCCAAGCCTCTGGAGCCAGTCGTCCAGGGACCGGAGCCGGAGACCCTTCCCGTCCGCCGTGCCTACCGTATTCTGATCGCCGAGGACAACCTTGTCAACCAAAGGGTGGCCATCTACATGCTTGAGAAACAGGGACATCAAGTGACCGGAGCTATGAACGGAGAGGAAGCCATGGCCGCCATGGAGAAGGAAAATTTCGAACTCATCTTGATGGACGTCCAGATGCCCAAGATGGACGGGTTCCAGGCCACGCGGCTCGTTCGCGCCAAGGAAAAGGAAACCGGCCTCCATCTTCCCATCATCGCCATGACCGCCCACGCCATGAAAGGAGACCGTGAGAAATGCCTGGCGGTGGGCATGGATGACTACATCGCTAAACCACTGAACGTCAAGCAGCTCTCCGAGACCATAGGCCGGGTCATGAGGTCGCTTACCGCTGCGGGAGAAGCTTCCGGCCGCCAATCGAAGAAGGCCTGAACACGAGATAAGAATATCAAAGATGGCAGGATGGGAAAGCCGATGAAGATACTGGTAGCCGAGGACGATCTGATCTGCTCGAGGATCCTGCAGAAGAACATCGAGAACTGGGGCTATAAGGCCGTCCTGGCGCGCAGCGGTCAGGCTGCCTGGGAAGCCCTCCAGGACGAAGAGCTGCGTCTGTCCATCTTGGACTGGATAATGCCCGGAATGGACGGCGTCGAGGTCTGCCGGAAAATCCGCCGCCGCAAGAAATACAAATACACCTATATCATCCTGTTGAGTGCCAAGGACCGCAAGCAGGACATTATCGCCGGTCTCTCTTCCGGTGCCGACGACTATATGACTAAGCCCGTCAATTTCCTGGAGCTGAGGGCCCGCCTGCAGACAGGGAAGCGCGTCATCGACCTCGAAGACAAGCTTCTGGTCATCCAGAACCAACTCAAGGACATCGCCAGCCGGGACAGCCTGACAAAAATCTGGAACCGCGCCGAGATCTCCAAGTTCCTCAGCGAGGAGCTGGAGCGGGGACAAAGGGAAAAGAAACCCACTGGGGTGATCTTGCTGGATGTGGACTATTTCAAGAAGATCAACGATTTCTACGGCCATGCGATCGGCGACCAAGCGCTCCTCCAGGTAGTCTGTCGCCTTAAAAGAAAGATCCGCAAATCGGACAAGATCGGAAGGTATGGCGGGGATGAGATCATCATCATCCTGCCGAACTGCGGGCTGACCGAGATTAAGCGGGTCGGCGAGCGGCTCCGCCTGTCCGTTGGGAAGAGAAGTATCAGGACCGAGCTGGATAGCGTCCCGGTGACCGTATCCGCGGGCTGCGCTACCTCGGAACTCCCGGGGACCGCGAGCGCCGATAAGCTCATAAAAATCGCCGACAGTGTTCTCCTCAAGGCCAAGGGACTAGGACGCAATTGCGTGGTCGTGGCCGGACAGGAGCTTGAGCCGCTAGGGGAGCGAAAAAATGTCTAATTCAACCAACCTGGACAAACTCCGCCCGATCGATTTCTGCGATGTCCTCGACAGGATCGGCGGAGACACATCATTCCTCAAGGAACTCCTGATTATCTACTTCCAGGAGTATGCTGAAAAAAAACGTCTCCTCCAAGAGGCGATCGCCCGGGAGGACTTCACTCAGGTCTGCGAACTCGGCCACAGCCTCAAGGGCGCATCGGCCAACCTCAGCCTCAGCCGCCTGCAGAGAATCGCCCTCTGCCTCGAAACCGCCGGACGGGAGCGACAAATCCAACTCGCCCAGGAGGCGGCTCGGACCCTGGAAACAGAGATCCAGACACTGAAAGCCTTTCTCGAGGGAAACCCCCCGGGTAAGTTCGTCTGAGCGCAGCCGGCTGGCCGGCGCTATTTTCCTAGCTCTTCGTCGCCCCCATCAATAGGGCGAGGTAATTCTTGCCCAGCTCCTCAAACCCGTCCTTGATCCTTATGACTCCCAGTATCAAATTCCCGGATTGGACGAAATAGATGTTATGGGAATAGCGGTCCCGGACATGGAAGCCGCGGTTTGTCGGCTGCGCAGCTTGACCGCTATCCCGCTGGCTGTCCATGTATTGTCCCAACATTTCCCGAGCATCCTGATCGCCCGTTCCCTGGATTATAAAAAGCTCGAATTCCTGATCCTGAACATGGTAGCTTGCTAAGTACCCATGATGAAGGTACCCGTACCCGAGAACGTTCTGCAGGATGAACTTTTCGCTGTTGGCGATGAGCCCTTCTCTGGGAAACAGACCGAGCAGAGGAGGAAGCTTCCCCTTGTTCGGAGCTTCCTTCTCGACCTCCCGGGCGATAGACGTCAGAGCCTGCTCGCCGCCTTGACCGCAATCGAAGCATAAGAGCTTGATATAGTAGCCGCCGACGATGAAATTGAGAGTACCCTCTTCCCAATAGCCCTGGGTCCCGACCGAGAGAAAGTGGCTCTCCGGGTACCTCTCAGAGCTGTAGATGCCGAAGGCACGGGTCTCATCTCCCATGTCATAGACCTCGACTGTCAAAGTTGCCGCTGATCTCTGTTCTTTGTAGTTGCCCACGACGAGCTCACGGAAGCCATAGCTCAGATAATTCTCCGCCGCCCCATCGATGTACTCGAAGAGTGTCCCCGGAAGGAAGGTGGCGGGGGTTTCGGTCAGGCTCCAGCCTTTCAGTTCGGGCAGGAGAGACCGGAGGGATGTCTGAGTGGTATCCTGGCCAAGAGTCACGGACACAAGGAATAAAAAAAAGCCTAATAAGAAGTCCGGCCTCGCTCTTTTTGTCCGCATCAGTTCACTCCGCTTTTTCATTTGTCTTTTAATTTAATACAAGATGACGCGTTTATCAAATTCTTCCCCTGTCCGCTCCGTCCCGGGTTGACAGAGTCTTAAGAGAATTGTACCTTGATATCAGGATGAACAGGTCCAAGGTCGTCGTTATCAAAGGAAAGGGAGTGATCGATCCAGCCGGTGATATGGCCCGGACAAAGATCGTGCAAATGCTATCCCTTGGATTCAGGAATCTCACCGGGGCCCGGGAGGCGGGAGAGGGTTTGGCCAGCCTTTTTGCCCGGGGCGAGCGCATCGGGATCAAGATCAACACCATCGGCGGCCGCAAAATCTCGACCCGGCCCGAACTCTCCCTTTCCCTGGCCGGACTGCTCATCAAGAACGGACAGCCGGACAAGAACATCGTCATCTGGGACCGGACCAACCGCGAGCTTCGGGACGCAGGCTATAGTCTATCTGACAGCCCGACCGCTCTCAAGGTCTTTGCCACAGACACGTCCGGCGCCGGGTACGAAACGGAGGTTTTTTCCCACCGTAATATCGGCAGCCTTTTCTCGACCATCCAGTCTAATTTCGTGACGGCCTCCATCAGCCTGGCGATACTCAAGGACCACGGCCTGGCGGGGGTCACGGCGGGGATGAAAAATTACTTCGGAGCCATCCACAATCCGAACAAGTATCACGATTCACACTGCGATCCCTTTATCGCCGAACTTTTTGAGAGCGGGCCCATCAAGGACAAGCACCGACTTTCTATCCTGGACGCCCTGGTCGTTCAATATCACCGCGGTCCTTCTTTCCATACCCAATGGGCGGAGAGGAGCGGTACGCTCATCTTCAGTCTGGACCCGGTCGCCGCTGACGCGGTGGGCTGGCGCCTCATCGAGGAGCTGCGCTCAAAAAAGGGGCTGCCCTCTCTCAAGGAAGAAGACCGGGAGCCGGTGTATCTGAGCACGGCTGAAAAGCTGGGGCTTGGCCGGGTCGGCGCCGATTCCATAGAGGTCATCGAAGATGAGATATAATGAAGACCAGGGATCGACACGACGATGAAAAGGCGGCGGTTCTGCGAAACCCTGGCCGGTACTGGTTTTCTTTTGGGAACCGGAGCGGGGGCCACTCTGAACCGGGTTTGGGCCTTCCAGAACACCGCCAACCTTTCCCATGTGGAAGCCCGCTACTACAAGAAGCATCCCGACCGTGAAATCGAGTGCCTCCTCTGCCCCCGCATCTGCAAGCTTGGTGACAAGGAACGCGGCTACTGCGGTGTCCGGCAGAATGATGGCGGGACTTACTATACGCTTGTCTACGGCAAAGCCTGTTCGGCCAACATAGACCCGATCGAGAAGAAGCCGTTCTTCCATTTCCTGCCCGGAACCGATGCTTTTTCCATCGCCACCGCCGGCTGCAACGTGAACTGCAAGTTCTGCCAGAACTGGCAGATTTCCCAAGTGCGGGCCGAGCAGGTGCCTCATTTCGATCTTCCACCGGTGGAAGTGGCGGCCGCGGCCGAAAGAACTGGCTGCCGGTCTGTGGCTTATACTTACACCGAGCCTACCGTCTTTTTCGAGTACATGTACGATTCGGCGGTCGAGGCGCGGCGGAAAGGGCTGAAGAATTGTGTGGTGACAGCCGGGCATATCCAGCCGGAGCCGCTCCAGGACCTCCTCAAGGTCGTCGACGCGGTTAAGATCGACCTCAAGGCCTTCCGTCAGGATTTTTACAAAGAGTATGTCCGGGGCGAACTCCAGCCTGTTCTCGAATCCATCCGGATGGTGAGCCGGAGCAAGGTCTGGCTCGAGATCGTCTATCTCGTTATCCCTACCCTTAACGATGCCGAGCAAGACATCCGGAGCATGTGCCGGTGGATGGCCAAGGAGATCGGTCGCGATATCCCCCTCCATTTCACGCGTTTTCAGCCGATGTACTTGGTCAAAAACCTCCCCCCCACACCCATCTCCACCCTCGAATCCCTGCGCGATATTGCTATCCAGGAAGAAATGCACTACGTCTATGTGGGCAATGTCCCCGGGCACAGCGCCGAAAACACCTACTGTCCCCGCTGCCGGAGCACGGTCATCGAACGATTCGGGATGCAGGTCAAGGCGGTTGCCATGAATAAAGGAGCCTGCGGATCCTGCCAATATCCCATTCCCGGGATCTGGGCTTGAGAAAAGACCTGCCAGCCTTTCTTCTCGGATTTCTGGCGACCTCCTTCCAGATCTTGCTGCTCCGGGAATTCGCAGCCTATTTTTCTGGGAACGAGCTGACGCTGGGCATCATCCTCGCTTCCTGGCTCCTCTGGGTGGGGTTGGGAAGCCTGGCTGCCGGGAGAGCAAAGTCCTTCCCCAACCGGACTTTTCTCTATCTTTCTGTGATCACGCTGTTCCCCTTCGCCCTCCTCGCGGTCAGGTTCTCACGCTTCCTGTTCCATCTCCTGCCGGGAGAGATTGTGGGATTCTCCCCGGTCATCATCATGGCCTTCGGGCTCTGCCTCCTGGTCGGCTTTCCCCTGGGAGCCTTGTTCGTCATCAATGTGGCCCGGCAGGCCGGGGATATCAGCCGAGTCTATATCCTGGAATCCTTGGGCGCTGTGGCGGCGGGGCCTATCGTCTATCTCTTCCTGACGCTTTCCGCCTCGTCCTGGGGTACGGTGACGGTTATCGCCGGGACGATCGCGTTCCTGAGTTGCTGGACGGATCAAGAAAAGCCCTGCTTTCTCTGGGCGTTGGGGATCGTGATCCTTCTTGGAGGGTTCTGGTTCGCTGACCTGCCCAGCCAAAGGGCCTACTGGAAACCGTTCCAACTTCTCATTACACGGGATACCCGCTATGGCAGGATTCAGCTTATCCGGACCAGGGAACAGCTCTCCCTTTACAGCAACAACTCGCCCGTCTATTGCATGCCGGATCCCGCAGCGGCCGAGGAGTCCGTGCATTTCGCCATGCTGCAAAAGCCAGACGCCAAGCGAATCCTCCTCATTGGCGGAGGGCCGGGTGGAACTCTCGGAGAGCTGCTCAAATACCGCGATACGAAGATCGATTACGTCGAGCTCGACCCCGAGATCATCAAGCTTTCCCGCGATTTCCTGGACAAAGAGGAGCAAGATGTTCTGGACTCCGCCCGTGTGCGCATCATCTTTCAGGACGGCCGTAAGTTCCTCCAGGGGACCGGGGAAAAATACCAAGTTATGCTTCTCAACCTCCCCGAGCCCGCCACAGCCCAGGTCAACAGGTTTTACACCCTTGAGTTTTTCCTCCTGGCCCAGCGTCACCTCAGCCCTGACGGCATCCTGTCCTTTCCCATCCCTTCTTCGGAGACTGTCATTGGCCCCGCGCTCCAGCAGTTCCTCTCCTCTCTGCACTCCACTCTGGCCCGAGTCTTCCCGGTAGTCCGGGTTGTGCCAGGGGATCGGAATATATTCCTGGCGTCCGCCGCGCCGCTGACGCTTGACCCCCGAGAGCTCAGCCGCCGGATCGCCTCTCTCGCCTTGTCAACCCGATACCTCGAGGACCGGACTCTCCAGTCTCGGCTCCATGCGCTGCGCATCCGGTATCTCGACGGCATGCTGGCCTCGGGCTCGCCTCGGCTCAATTCGGACTTTGCCCCGGTGAGTTTCTTTCTCAACGCCTCTCTCTGGAGCACTCAATTCCGGGGACCCGGGGCAGCGATCCTGCGCTTTTTTTCCAAGGTCCCCGTGTCCTGGCTTCTAGGACTGCCTCTCTTTTTTTTCGTCTTACTCCTGCCCGTTCTGCGCGCTAGAAAAGGAGAGGCCATATACAGCCTGCTCCCCCTGGCCGTCATGGGTCTGACGACCATCCTGGCGGAGATCGTGCTGCTCATCTGGTTCCAGGCGCTCTATGGCTTTCTCTACGGGCGAATCGCCCTGCTGCTGAGCACTTTCATGCTCGGGCTGTTTCTGGGCGCCCTCTTGAGCACCCGGGTCCACCGCGCGACCTACAGATGGCTGGCGGGCATCCAAGTCGGGTTTATGCTTCTTCTCGGACTTTTCCGGTTGGCTCTTCCGGCAAAACTCCCCGAGGTTCTCGCTTTTCTCATCCTGTTTTCCTTGGGGATCCTCGGCGGTGGCCTGTTTGTTGTTTCCAATCGGATTTATCTCCGCGTCCGAGCGGATTATGGCCGCGGGTACGGCCTCGATCTCGTCGGCTCTTTTATCGGGGCGCTGGTGACGTCCTCTCTCCTTATCCCCCTGGCCGGGTTGTCCAGGGTCATCGATTCGGTCATCCTCCTCAATGGCATAGGGCTTCTTTTCCTCCTCACCCGGCCGAGACACCGTCTGGCCTCGGATTGACTTGCCTTTCCCGCTGTGCTAAAAAGGAGGGCTTTTCTGGAGCCGACTCGTGACCTCGCCCTCCAAAGAGAACCTGGTTTTAGTCAATGCGTTCCTGACGAACAGCCTCGTCCTCCGGGGCCTGATCGATTACCTGGGCAAATACTTCCAGGTCCATTTCATCGATCTCCCCGGATTTGTCCGTGATATCCCGCCGCTCTCCGAGGTCACTCTAGAGAACTACGCGGTCCATGTTCAGGGCCGCATCGATGACTTGGACCTGGACAGTTATCTCCTGGGCGGCATCTCTTTCGGGTTCGCGGTTATCAACCACATGGCCCTCGGCGACCGCTGCAAAGGAGTGGTGGCCATCACACCTTTCCTCAACTCCCGTTGTCTCAACCTGGGCCTCGTCAAGAAGTCCACCTACTCTCTTCTCGTGAGACTGGCCCTGGCCTTCGACCTGACCTCGAAGATCTGGAACCATCGCCTGTTTCACCGGGTCTTTCACTGGTACAGCGATTATCCGTCCGACCGAATCGAAACTCTCTTGAGCCAAATGGAGGGGCGGACTTTTTTCGAGACCGCTCGGATCATCCTCACCCATCGTCGGCCCTGCCGCTTCCAAAACCTGCCCCATGTCCTGATCCTCAGTCATTCCGACAGGACCATCAAGAACGGCCCCTTGCTTGAGCTCTTCGAGAAAGAGATCGATCGCCTGAAGGTCGTCCGGGCGGGCATCGACCACTACCCGCTGGAGGTCAGCGAAGACTACTTCCGGACCCGTTTTCCAAAAGAAGATATCCATGATATCATCGTTTTTTTCGGCGGACGTTTTCCGGCCCCATTATCTTGACAGGAAAAATAAAATGTGATTTACTGAAGGGTCGTTTTGGCCTTGAATATCATCTTTATATTGAGTATCGATCCTTTCAAGCCGGAAAGAGAAAAGGAAAAATGAGAACCAACATCTCCAAGAAGAAAATCAGGGACGATTTTGTGAATAAGGTTGAGGAGATCAGCGGTCAAAAACTGCTGGCCTGCTATCAGTGCGGCAAGTGCTCGGCCGGCTGTCCGGCCGTCGGCGAGATGGATATCCTTCCCAACCAAGTCATCCGCTACGCCCAGCTCGGCTTAAAAGAGGAGCTGCTCGAGACCAATTCGGTCTGGGTCTGTGCCTCTTGCTACACCTGCAATGTCCGGTGCCCCAAGGGAATCAAGATTGCCGAAGTGATGGAGGCCGTGCGCCAGGTTCTGCTCCGCAAGAGAAAGGACCACGTCCAAGTCGCCAAACTCAGCGACGAGGCCAAGGCCAGTGTCCCGGCCATCGCCCTGATCAGCAACTTTCGAAAATTCACCTCGTGATTTTCGTTGATCAGACATGATGCGACGATCATCCAACTTCTTCCGAAGAAGGGATCCCCATGAAAGTTAGCTACTATCCGGGTTGTACGCTGAAAAGCAACGCCAGGAATTTCGAGGACTCCGCTCTCTGCGCGCTGCGCGAGCTCGGAGTCGACGTCCAGGAGCTGAAGCGGTGGAACTGCTGCGGGACCGTCTACTCCCTGACCACCGACGACCTGATGCGGCATCTGGCCTCGATCCGCAACCTGATCCGCGTCAAGGAGGCCGAGGCGGACTCGGTCATGACCCTCTGCGCGATGTGCTACAACACCCTCAAGCGGGTCAATGCAAAAGTCAAAGCCGACCCGGAGAGCCTACAGAAGATTCACAAGTTCATGGACGAGGAGAAGATCGCCTACCGGGGAGATGTCAAAGTCCGGCACCTGCTGGAGTTGCTCCGAGAAGACATCAAGTTCGAGATTATCGGCAAGAAGGTCAAAAAACCTCTCACCAACCTCAAAGTGGCCAGCTATTATGGATGCCTTCTCGTCCGGCCCAAAGAGATCGGCCTCGACGACATGGAGAACCCAACCGTCCTCGACGACCTGATGGCCGTCCTCGGAGCCGGGGCCGTCGACTTTCCCTATAAGACAGAGTGCTGCGGCGCCTACCAGACGGTGGACAAACCGGAGACCGTCGCCGACCGGACCTACAGCATCCTGACTTCGGCCTGCGGTCGGGGAGCGGAGGTTATCGCCGTCAGCTGCCCGCTCTGCGCCTTCAACCTCGACCACCGGCAGAAGGAAACGGCCAAGAAGTATTCCGGGTTTAAAAAGATCCCGATCCTCTATTTCACCCAGCTCCTGGCCGTCGCCATGGGTTGCGGAGAAGAGTCCCTGCGCCTGGATCTCCACTATGTCGACCCCAAGCCGCTGCTGCGGTTAAAGGGCCTGATTTGAGGGAACCATGACCATCCACTTCGGTAATCTCAAGGCAAAAAAGGGCGACATTCACATCCACAAGGAAAGATGCAAAGGCTGCGGGTTTTGCGTCGAGTACTGTCCCCGCGACGTCCTCGAGCTGTCCGAAGAATACAACAAGAAAGGCTACCATCCCCCCCGGGTCGTGAAGGAGGAAGAGTGCATCTATTGCCAGCTCTGCGAAGCCATCTGCCCGGAATTCGCCATATTTGTCACTCTGAAAAAAGAGGAGGAAGAAGGTGAGAAAAGTGAAAGCCGACCCTAAAGGAGTCCTGACCGGAGCGCACTATCTCGACGGCGACTTCGCCATCGCCGAGGGCGGTCTGGCAGCCGGCTGCCGATTCTTCGCCGGGTATCCGATCACGCC
>DQHV01000372.1 GCA_003524335.1 Candidatus Aminicenantota bacterium
AGCCTGTTTTCTTTCAATAAGAGGTTGAAATGGAGGTCATAATGAGAGACGACGGGTTCTATCGCTCCGGTCAGGCCGATTCTGGGGACCAGCCAGCACAGCTCAAGGAGAACGACCACCGAGAAAACGGTACGGGCCCGATCCCGTCGGCTAGAGTTTGATAAGACTTCTGACCTCATCCTGCTTTCCTTTCTCCACTCCTTCTATTACGGCAGCACGTTGATCTTGTTTCAATCAGAGGGACTTTTTCTGGCGGCATTGTTCATGCCCAGGACGGATTCATTTCTTCTCTTCCGGCGGCAGGGGGACGGCGAGGTCGAGGGCGATCTTCCACTGGCCGTCCGGTGTTTTCCTCCAGATCCGCAGATAGCTTGAGGATGCCGCCGCCGGGTCCGCTCCGGCGCCGCTTCGCGTCTCCGCTGTGCCGAAGATGAAGCCCAGGGCGCCCCAGCGGGAGATGTCTCCGTCCATGGGCTCCCAGGTCAATCTCCCTGGGCTCTGAGAGGTTTCCTGGCGCAACGCCTCAATTCCCGTCATGGGCAGCGAACCGTCGCGGTAGAGGCGGATGTCGTCATGGGCAAAAGCGATATAGGCGGCTATCATACCCTCGGCAGCCGCTTTCGCCGAGAAATCGGCCTCCACCTTCAGGAGATTATTCAGCTCGTTGAATTTGTCGACCTTGACCAGCCGCTTGGGCCGACTGGTTTCCTTCCTGGTCATGACCTCCATGGGCTTGAACCCGGGCTGCGGATGACGGATGCCCACGTCCAGGACCACCTTCCAAAGCCCGCCGGGCTGTTTTTGCCAGAGAGAAACGTAATGGCCATAACGGGCGGGACCCCCGGGTTTGCTTTTATCCTTAAGCTGATATGGTCCAGTCGTATAGCCGAGGTCCCCATCGAGTGCGATCTCGGCATAGGCGGGCTCCCAAGTCAGAAGCGCCGGCGAATCGTCGGGCACCACTTCATAGGCCTTTCTCCCAGGGACAGGCCTCGGCCGGAAGACGATGGAGTCGTCCGCAAGGTAGGTGAGGAAAGCCTCCTTGATCCCCTTTTCCTCGGATAACCGGGAGAAGGCCCTCTCGGCCTCGATCAGGCTCTGGAGAGTCCGGCCGCCGGACTGCCCCAGGACGATGCCGACAGGGATAAGAAAGTATAAGCTGACAGGAACGAAAAAAAGGGCTTTCCTGAGCGTTTTCCTCTCAGTCGTCCTGTTCATTCCTAATCTCACAGGCCGTCGCCCAAGTGAAGACAGCCTCACTGATAAGTACGGACCATCCCGCTGTTTTGATGCTGTTCAATTATAATTAAACGTCAGATGAAATTACAGCGCCAGTTCATTCAGGCGTACCTTCCCCCTGAAAATGAGCTTTTGGCCTGCTGGAAATAGAATTATCCATCATGAATAAGGATGAATCGCGGCGAGGCGAGTGTTTCGGTCATGCTGGCCATTTTCTACCTGGAGATGAAGGACTATGAAAAAGCCATCCGGGAATGCCTGGAGGCGGAGAAGATAAAACCGCACGAGCCCTCGATACAAAGGCTCCTCAAACTGGCCTATCAGCGAAAATGGAGCCCCGACGCTAGCAGATGACCCGGCTGTAAACGGAATCCTTAGGACTTTAGGTTCCGGGAAACTGAGATGACTCGCCGGAAGACCCGCATGATGTTCCCGCCCCAGATTTTAGCAATCTCTTTTTCTGTGTAGCCGCGGCGGACGAGTTCTTCGGTCACCCGGAACATTTCGCTGACGTCGTCGCAGCCTTCAACCCCGCCGCCGCCATCAAAGTCGGTGCCGATCCCCACGTAATCGATACCCACGAGCTTGATGACGTGCTCGATGTGGTCGACGAGCTCCTTGACCGTAGCCTTCTCCTCGGGATATTGCGCATTGAGGGCTTCGTACTCCTCCATGGCCTTCTTGCGGACGGCTTCGTCCTGGATGTCGCGCCGGGCGCCGTACTTGGCCTGGAGTTCCTGGAACGCCTTTTCCCGTTCCGGGTTCGGCTTGGGAGTGCGGACGTAGCCCGAGAGGAAGCAGACCTGGATGACGCCGCCGTTTCGGGCCAGGGCGCGGATCATGTCGTCGGAGAGGTTACGGGGGCTTTCGCAGAGGGCGCGGCAGGAGGAGTGGGAGGCGATGATCGGGGATTTGGTGACCTTGAGGATATCATCAAAGGATTTGTCCGAAGCATGCGAGATATCGATCATGATTCCCAGGCGGTTGCAGTCGGCCACAACCCCCCGGCCGAAGTCGCTCAGGCCCCGGTCCTCGGGATCCTGCCGGTCGGTTGAAGAATCGCAGATATCATTATCGCGGGAGTGACAGAGAGTGACGTAGCGGACGCCCAGTTTATAGTATTCCTCAAGGTTCGATAGTGTTTTCCCCACCGGGTACCCGTTCTCCAGGCCGATGAAAGCCGCGCGGCGTCCCTCTTTTTCGAGACGGTAGGCGTCGTCGGGGGTTAAGGCCAGACCGACAAGGTTCGGGTACTTGTCACACATGGCCTGGATGGCAGCCAGCGTCTTGAGCGCCCAGTCTTTTGCTTTCATGTACCCTTGCTCGGCGCGCTCGCCCTGGCCGACGAAGACGGCGAAAAATTCTGCGTCCAGGCCGCCCTCGGCCATGCGGGGAAGGTCGATCTTGCCGCTCCCCGGTTGGCCCGGTTCATGACGGACGCTGATGTCCCAAGTGCTGCCGAGAAGACGGGAAGCCGTATCGCAGTGCGTGTCAACAGTCAAAACCCGGTCGTGGATGGCGCGGGCTTTAACCGCCAGGCTTTCCTCCATGAGTTCCGGCCGGCAGACGGCCTGGAACAAGGAAAAGGCAATAAGGCAAAGAATCAAGAAGGGCAGAGGTTGATTTCTTTGCCGCATGGTGCTCCTTAAATGGCCATTCTAACACAACTTGTTGACGAAAGGAGGACATCATTCCGAGCGGCGTTGACCCCTCGGGCGGGCCTCTGGTATGCTGAGACGAGCACAATGGCCAGACCGAGGAAACCCAATCCCGGCATGAAAAATAAAAAGGCCGTACGCCTTGTCCTTATCCTGGCAGCCGTTGTTTTCCTGGCCGGCGCCTATATCTTCCACATTCGCAAGGATATGACGGATTTCGGTGTCTGCTGCCAAGGCGGCCAGAGGATCGTCCAGGGAGAGACACTCTACCGGGAAGCCGACGGGCATCTCCAATTCAAGTACTCTCCGGCCGCGGCCTTGTTCTTCGTGCCATTAGCACTCCTCCCTTATGAGGCGGCTAAGGCTGTTTGGTACATCCTAGAGCTCGCCTTCCTCGCTGGACTATTCCTATTTTCTTGGCGGATGCTGCCAGCCGGAGCAAGGAAGGCGGCCCCAATCTTTCTCTGGACCTTCCTCATCGAGCTCAAGTTCCTGGCTCGGGAGCTCGAGCTCGGCCAGGTCAACCTCTTCATCCTCTTCATCCTGATTTTGATGCTCTATTTCCTGCTCAGCCAAAAGGAGCTGTCGGCTGGGCTTCTATGGGGGAGTTCGCTATTTTTCAAGCCCTACGCCCTGGTCTTTTTCCCCTTTTTCTTGATCAAGAAAAAAATCCGGACCCTCTCTGCCGGGATCACCGTCTTGGTGGCCGGGCTTTTGCTTCCGGCACTCTTTTACGGCATAAAAGGGAATTTCAGTGTCCTCAGAGAATGGCCGGCAACTCTCTCCAAATCCACTTCCGGCCTTCTGGCGAGCTATGACAATGCTTCTCTCTACGGGTTCCTGCTGAAAACTGTCCCGTCCCTTTCGAAATATGCCTCCGGGGCCATCTTTCTGACGATCTTTCTGGTGCTGGCCGCAGTCGTCCTCTGGCTGATTCGGACCGGCCGGACCTCGCCCTCGATCAAGAACCCCGAGGTCTTGGAAGGCGCCTTCCTGCTTATCCTGATCCCCCTATTCTCCCCCCTCGGCTGGAACTACAACTACCTGTATTCCCTGTTAGCGGTCATGCTCATAATCAAAGCCTGGCGGCACTTCCCCCGGACCGCTCAAATCATCCTCATTATCAATTTCATTATCATCGGCACGAGCCTCATTGAGATCTGGGGCCGAGAGCTTTTTCGTTTCTATACGCACTATGCCCTGGTCGTCCTCAACTTTCTGATCGTCCTGGCCTCTCTGGCCTATCTCCGGGCAAAAAAGCTTTGATATCAGTCGTGGCGGAGGGCGCGCACCGGGTCGACGCGGGCGGCCCGCATTGCCGGATAGACGCCCGCGGCCAGGCTGACCGCCACAGAAAAGGCGATAGCACCCAGGGCGAGCCAGACCGGGAAGCTGAAATATGCGATGTAGGGAACGCCCTGCTTGGCCAGGAAGTAATTGACGACGCGGTTGATGACCCCGCTCACCGCCCAACCCAGGGCAAACCCGAAGACACCGCCGATGAACCCGATGACGCTCGATTCGAAGAAAAAGATCCGGCGGACGTCCCGGTCGCTCGCCCCAACCGCCTTCATGATCCCGATCTCGGAGTAGCGCTCCAGGATGGACATGACCATGGTGTTAACGATCCCCAGCGAGGCGACGACGATGGCGATCATACCCACGGCCGCCAGGACCATGTTCAAGATCAGGAATCCCTTCTGGACTTCCTTGAACTGGTCGGCCAGGGCGAAAACCCGAAGCCCCATGCCGGCGACTTCTTTTTTGACCGGCTCGACGAAGGCGGGCGATGAGAGGCGCACGTTGATGGCCGAATACCCGAGCCTCCCCTCCCGGGCCCGGAAAAGATCCCAGATATTGCTGAAGGGAAGCTTCTTCATCCGCTTTGAAACTCCGGGCGGGATGAAGACATCGCTCTGGATGGGGATCGGACCGGCAAAGGCCTGGCTTTCGGCGACTCCCACGATGGTCAGCTCCGTGTCCTCCGTCGTAAAAGGAAGCCGCTCGCCGCCCAACGCCGCCGTCAGGTTAGCCGGGTTAAGACGGGAGAAATCGAACCCGATCGAGGAGATGACCATCTTCTTCCCGAGCAATGCCTGAGGCTCTTGGACGCCGAACTGGCGGAGCAAGGAGTCGGAGATAATCAGAGAGTCCTCTTCGTCCGAGGCGTATCCCTTCCCGGCGCTGAACCGAAGCATCCTGGACGATGTCACCTTGGCCGGGATGACCTGGACGAGCCGGAATTCATCCTTACCGTTGAACCGGACGATCGCCGGGATCCGGACATCGGGGAATACGGTATCCACCCCCTTGAGTGCGGCGATCTTCTCCAGCGCGGCATCGTCGAGGACAGCACGGGAGGCACCGGACGGCAGAGGCTGGGCCGGCCTCCGGTCCGGGTCAAAGCGCTCCCCGGTAAAAAAGTCCTCGCTGAAGACGGTCAGAGAGTTGAAGAGGTCGAGCGACCGGAAGCTCTCGGTTACGTTCTTCTGCATTCCCTTGCCGAAGGAGACCATCGAGACAAGGGCGCCGATCCCGATAGTTACTCCAAAGGCGGTAAGGCAGGTGCGGAGCTTCCTCTTCCAGAGGTTGGCAAAGGAAAGTCCGATATGGTCTCGAACCCTCATCGCCATCTCTCCTCGGCCTGGACCTTCCCGTCGCTGAGCCGGACGCCGCGGCCGGCGAACTCCCGGGCCAGCGACTCTTCATGGGTAACCATAACGACAGTCAGGCCTTGATCCCGGTTGAGTTCGGCGAGGAGAGTCACGATCTCCCGGGAGGTGCGGCTGTCCAGGTTTCCGGTCGGCTCGTCGGCCAGCAGGACCCGAGGCCGGTTGACCAGCGCCCGGGCGATGGCCACCCGCTGCTGCTCGCCTCCGGAAAGCTCGGACGGGCGGTGGGCGATCCTCGCTCCGAGCCCGACTTGAGCCAGCACCTCTCCGGCCCGGTTCCGGCGTTCCCGCTTCGCGACCCCGGCGAACATCAAGGGAAGGGCGACGTTCTCGAGCGCGTTAAACCCGGGGATGAGGTTGAACGACTGGAAGATCATCCCCACCCCGGAGCGGCGGTAGAGCGCCAGCTCCTCCCGGCTCATCTCCGAGATCTTCCGGCCGCGGACTTCGATCGTCCCCGAGGTCGGAGTGTCCAGGCCGCCGAGGAGGTTGAGGAGCGTGGATTTGCCGGACCCCGAGGCGCCGGTTACGGCGGCGAAAACGCCCTCTTCGAGGCTAAGGCTCACATCCTGAAGCGCGGCCACCCTGACCTTGGCGGTCGAATAGACTTTGCTGAGGTTCGAAATCAGTATGGGGACGTTCCCCAAGGTGCCACCTTTCCTAATTTTTTCCGCTCGATATGACTCGCTATCCCTAACGGAAACCTTAGATAAGATATACGGCAATTAGCATTCTATCATCAATCCAAGATCAAGATTAGCAAAAAAGTGGCACCTTGGGGAACGTCTCCTAGTATTTTCCATCCATCGCAAATTCGGCGCTGTCGAGCCAGAAGCCCGAGCCGGTCACGGAATCGTGCTGGGCCAGGAGAAGGTCATAGTGGAATCTCTCCTCATCGGCGATCTTCTCGAAGATCTCCTTGGCCTTGGGATCGCCCATCCTGGCGGCCGAGGCGGTGAAGAAGTCGACGGCCTTCTGCTCGAGCTCCATCCCTATCCGCAGGGCTTCAACCTCGCTCTTTCCTTCCGCCCGCTTCAGGCGCTCGGCGAGTTCCTGGATCACGGGCGAAGGTCCCTTGAACTCCTCATTCCGAACCTGTTTTTTCCATTCGTCTGACTGGATGACCTGGCTGAAAAGGCGGCTGAAGATCTCCAGGTGCTTGACCTCCTCCTGGGCCAGCCGGACGAACATCTTCTTCCCGAGCTCGTTGTGCGTGATCGCAGCGGCCTCGTTGAAAAAGGTCTGACCGTTGATCTCCAGCCTGATGGCGTCCTGGATAAGAATCTTAACGTCCTGACTGATCTTGGTCATTCCTGTCTCCTTTCTTCTCTCGACGCGATAACCCGATCTGTCCGCCGGCAGGCGAGAGTGAATATCGATTCTAGCGAATCCTCCGCCCCGATGCAAATAAAAGGCTCAGGGCATGGGATTCGTCAGCCCGCTCAGTCGTCCACAGGCCTTTTCCCGAAACGCCGACCGTATTCAGGTCCCTCCTGATTGCTCAGGAGGGGTAGGGGTGGTTAATGCCATTCAAGCAGAGTCTTGGGGGCGTTTCGGATCGGGTTCCTCACCCATACCCTTCGCCTTGGCAAATAGAAGAGATCTAGGCCTGCTGCGCTGCGGACGCCGCCTGTGCTATAATACCGCCCTATTCGTTCCGAGTCCGAGCTCGCGGCTTGGCTTTGCCTGGGGAGTCTAGCATGCCAATTAACAAGAAATACATTTTGGCGGCTCTGGCCGTCGCCTTTTTGACCGGTTCCTATCTCCGCAGCGCTGAGTTCGAGGTCAAGGTCGTGCAGAGCACGGCCGACCTGCCCCCGGGGTTCAGCACGCTCGCCCAAGAGGACGATTATCTGCTGAGCGACGGGAAATATCTCGTCTTGCTCGGCGCTTCGCCGCGGCTCGTGGTCACGAGCGGGAACTACCCGCACGGCCAAGCCATGGGAAGCGTCCTCGGCCTCGGTCCGGCAGGTGGGGGCGCCTGTGGCGACCTAAACTTTGGAGCCCCGGTCTTCCGAGTCAAAGGCAAGACTCATTATGTCACCTATTCCCGGCTCGATCAGGGCCCGGCCGGCGCCGGGGACAAGCCCTTAAGTTTTACGGCCGCCGGAATTTTCAAGGACAACGAAGGGAGAGCGGCGGACATCCGCACGACGTATCTCTTCCATCCCGGAAAGGGGCAAGTCGAGATCAGCTCGACAATCACCAACACCGGGCGGGCTCCATTCGAGGACCTGAGCTACAGCCTCTTTTTCGATGCCTACCATCGCTACTATTTCAACCCCTATAATGACGAGAAATTCCCCGGGCTCAATTTCCGGGCCTACCAAAAGAAGGGGTTTCATCTGGCGCTCATCAACCTGAACCCGGTGGAAAACGAGGAATCCCGCTATCCGGGTACTCTCTCTCCAGGCGAAGAATACGAAGTTCACTATATCCTGTTTGTCGACTCCTCAGCCGGCGGTCTGCTGCAAAGTATATATCGGGCCCTCAACGTTCCGGCCGTAAAGGCTTCGGTCGCGTTCAGGGATTACGACGGCGATTGGATGGAGCTCATCGTCCGGGAAGCCCTGACTTCTTCAATTTTTTTTCGGGCCATCCTGGGAAAACCCCTCTATCAAGAGCTTCTGCTGCCGCCCGGCGTCTATCGGCTGCAGGCCAACTTCTTTCCCGCCGTCGTCGAGGAACTGGTGGAAGTCAAGCCGGACGCGGAGAATTCGTTCTCTCTTGAGTGCCCCCCTCTCGGCGAAGTCATGGTCCGGCTCAAAGACAGCCAAGGGAATCCCGTCCCGGGCAAGGTCAGCTTCCTGGGGATATCCCCGACCAAAAGCCCCTATTTTGAACCCGACAACCCGATCGAGACCGCAAGGAGCTGGGAAGGATTCAAGAATTCTTGTTTCCCTGGCGAAGACGGGCTCACCGTCCGGCTTCCCGTGGGGACCTATCTGGCGGCCGCTTCCCGCGGTCCCGAATATTCGGTGGACCACCGGGTGATCGAGGTGCTTAAGGAAGAGAACCCCGAGTTGGTCCTGGTCATCGCTCGAGTCGTCGAGACGCCGGGCCTCGTTGCGTTCGACCCCCATATGCACACCAACAAATCCGATGGGCAACCCTCTATCTCTGAGCGGATTAGGTCCGTCGTGGCTGAGGGTATCGAGGTCCTGGCCGCCACCGACCACAACTTCATCACCGATTATTTGCCCATTCTGAAAAACCTGGGGCTCGACAAGGAGCTGACTGTGATCCCGGGAAGCGAAGTCACCACCCCCGATGTCATCCATTACAACACCTATCCTATGGAGCTGCGGCCGGGCGAACTCGGCAATGGAGCCATCAACGCGGCCGCCGAAAAGGCCTCTCCCCTCTTTAATGCCAGCCGCCGCCAGAATCCCGGCGCGGTCCTTCAAGTGAACCATCCGCGGGCCGGAGACCTGGGCTATTTCAACAACCTTAACCTCGACTTAGAATCGGCCGCGACCGCCCTGGCCGATTTGGACCTGAGCTTTGACCTCCTGGAAGTCGTCAACGGTCCCTACTTCTACTCCTCCAATCGAGCCGCCATCGAGGACTGGTTCCACCTCCTCAACAGGGGCTACCTCTTCCCGATCGTCGGTTCATCTGACTCTCACGGCATCGACCGCGAGGAGCCCGGCTACTCGCGGACTTACGTCTCTCTTCCGGATGAAAAGGGAAAGCCGCTCGACCAGGCGGCATTTATCGACGCTCTTAAAAAGGGCCGCTCCTTCGTCACAAACGGACCCTTGATCGACCTAAAAATCAACTCGCGGCATGCCCCGGGCGACCTCGTTCAGGCCAAGGAAGGAGAGGTCTCAATCTCCCTCCGTGTCTGGGGCGCTCCCTGGGTAAACGTAGACGAGGTACGGCTGGTCTTCAGCGGCGAAAGGCGGATCGTCTTTCCTGTTCGGGCCGAGGAAGGCTCCATCGACAAGTTCGCCCAAGAGATCGGTGTTACCTTGACGAGGGACACTTATGTCTGTGTCGAGGCGATGGGAGGGAAGACGCTTTTCCCGGTCCTCCAGAGCCCGTCTGAAACCGGGTTGGCCGAGGACGGCACTCTTCCCTACGCTCTGACCAACCCCGTGTTTGTGGACGTGGACGGAAACGGCCGGTTTGACCCCCTCCTCCCCGAGAAAGTCCTTCCGAAGGCCGACTCCGGCGGTCCGAACAAAAAAGTTTCCAGGTATTGATATAATGCCCTTGATCCGCCCATGATCGAGACCAGAGAACGCCTCAGGAACGCGGCCTGCATCATCAACCCGGAGGCCGCCCAAAAAAAATGGCTGCGCCGCAAGACGCTGAAGAAAGTCCTCGCGCAGGAGCTCCCCGGCCAGAAGTTCGATGTCCTGCTCGGAAAAGAGAGCATGATCGCGCTCGTCCGTAAGATCAGCCCGGCTTTCTCCACGATCATCGCCCTCGGCGGGGACGGGACCATCGCGGACGTCCTCCAGGGAATTCGTGAAGCGGGCAGAGAGAAGGAGGTCCTCCTTGGAATCGTCCCCCTGGGGAGCGGCAACGCCTTCCGGAAATCGCTGGACATCCCCAAGAACATCCGCCGGGCCGTCCGCGTCATCCAACATGGGGAACCCCGGCAGGTCAGCCTGATGGAGATAGAGGGCTTCGTCTCCGGCTTCTCCAGCATCGGCGCCACGGCCGAGGCAAGCAACGAAAAACACCGTCGGAAGGTCAAGGGTTTTTGGGGGCATGCCCTGGCCGGACTTGGACTTTTGTCCCAGCCTTTATGGGAGGTGGAGGCCGAGCTCGAGGACGGCCTCGATGAGAAGGGCATGAGCTTCGAGAGGAAGAGGCTGAAGCTCAGGATTTTGGACTGTGTCGTGGCCAAGTCCAACTATTTCGGCTACTCCTTCCGGATCGCGCCCCGGGCCAGCCTGGAAGATGAATACCTCGACGTCACCTTCTTCGAGATGAGCGCCTGGAAATATGCGCTGTTGCTTCCGCTGACCTATTTCGGGCTTTCCCAGCGCCGGCTGAAGAATTTCAAGGCCAAGAGGCTCGTGCTCAGGGGGAAAGACCTGCCCGTCCAGTACCACGGCGAATACCTGGGAACGAGAGACCGGGTCGAAGTCAAAGTCATCCCCCAGGCCATCCGAGTCATCGCGCCGCGGCGGGCATGATGATCGCGCCGGAGGCGAAATCNNGCCCAGGACCTCGGCTTTGCCCAATAGATAAAGCCAACCCACCAAGGCGCCAGTGGCGGCGTCGAGCTCATGATCGGAGGCCGATCGGGTCAGTCCTTTGATTCCCTGCCGGGCCAGTCCCCGTTTCAGGCCTTCCTTGTTGCGTTTGGCCCTCGGAATTCTCCAGACATCCTGCGCTCCACCCGGGTAAATCTCGACGACCCGGAATCCTTCGGCTTCGAGGCGCCTCTTCAGCCTTATCCCTCTCTCGGTAAGCTTTCTCATCGGTCCCAGGGTGATCGGGAAGAAGGGGATCTTCCGGCGCCGCAGTTCGATGTCGCAACGCCGGTAATGGGAGCCGTTCCGCTCGGCCATCGACTTCCGTCCGGGAGGGAGGTTCAAGGGCGCGTCCACGGCGATCAGGACGGGCTGGTTCTCCCGGGCATAGTCCAAAATCTCCCTGTCCTCATAAAGAAGCATGGTGCGCGCCCGGCCGTCCTTGTCGAGGAGACAAATCCCGGTCGGCCGGTGCGGAACGCCAGCCAGGTCAACGCCGAGCACAGCCGGCTGCTTTTTCTTCAAGGGAAACCTCCGCAGGCTGCGATCATTGCGAAGATGTGTCCTGACAGAAAGGCATCATCATCGAGTTGGAAGCGGCTATCAAGGATCCGGTCCGATCATGCCGAGGGCGAAACCACCTGGAAAAGCGCCTGGACGGCCGGGGCCGGAAAGGCCCGGCCGGAGAGCTTGCGGATATCCTGGAGCGAACGGACCTCGTCTTTCCACGGCGCCGGCAGCATGTCCGTGTTCAGCCGGTCGATGAGGTCGGCCAGGGCAATAATGCTGCTCCCCATGGGTACCGTCGACAAGTCCTTGTCCAGGATCTCCGCCTCCTCGACATAATGGTAGAAGTAGTTGGCCAAGATGGGCTCTACTTCTTTAAGCAGAGAGGCGGTCGTCTTCAAGAGGACCTTCGCCCTGTCGTCAGCGGCCTTCCCGGACGGCCCGCTCTCCGCCTCCATAAATGCCGCGACCTCCTCATAAAGGTGGAGGTTCGACCTCAGGTCGCCGGCCTCGAGGAGGAGGGCCGCCGACTTAATGTTCTCGATATGGAAGGTGCTCATCTTCGCCGCCGAGGCGATTTTCCCCGCCAGGTGCGCGACCCGGACCGACCGCGGCTTTTGTTCATCGGCAACCTCGAGATACTTGAGCATGATCTCGAGTACTCCCGAGTAAGCCCCCTGCAAACTCTTCAGCCTGGCCTCCCTCTGTTCGGCAATCATCCCGATGATGGCGGCAGTCAGGATGAGAAAGCCCGCCCAGGTGACGATGTTCAAGACTTCGTCGAGCGACATCTGGGGAAGCGAACCGAAAAGGACCCGGGAAAAAATGTGGTAGAGCGCAACCAGAAGGACGCAGAGGCTGGCCGTGAGCACGGCCTGTCTCTTCCCGAGATTGTAGCCGGCCAGGATGACCGGCAGGAAAAAGAAATTGAGGAAGGCGAACTTATACTGGACGAGGAAGGCGATGGCGACGATGCCGAAGAGGATGATGACGATCAGGGTGGTCTCGAAGTGCCTCAGCGCGAACGCTTTGAGTCGGCGGATCATGCCATTCCCCTCCTCGTCTTCCCGGACACTTATATCACCAGCCAAGGCCAAAGTCAACCGCCGGTGTCTAGGCGACTCTCATGCTATTTTTGAACGTGGAGATTGAGAGAACGGGGCCCGTCATGGCGCGTCCCCGTCCGTCCTCGCCCAAGACCCGCCCACCGACCTCTCAGGAGACACTAACCCTATTCCCCCTTGATTGCTCAAGGGGGATAATGGGGGATTAATACAATACAAAAAATTTCCAAAAAAGTGTCTCCGCTTCATATCGGCTCCGGGCTGGCGGGGACTAGCGCCATGCCACCCGTTCCTTTCATGGGAACCGACAACAAAAGGACCGGAGAACACCACCCTAGGGAGATCGTCGCGGCATAGATGAAGATATGATATAGTGAAATGAGATCGATGGAGGAACGATGAAGAGACATTGGCCGATACTCGCTGGTCTTATATTGGCCGCTGCAGGATGCACATTCCGGGTTGATTTCCTGGGCGAGGACAGGATGCAGGAAGTCGTCCTGGTAAAAAGCCCGGCCAAGGAGAAGGTCCTGGTCATCGATGTCGAAGGGATGATCAGCACGCTGGCTCCGGGCAATGTCTTCAACCGGGAAGGCGACGTGCTGTCCCAGGTTTATGCCAGGCTCCAAAGGGCGGGCGAGGACAAGCTCGTCCGCGGGATTATCATGAGGCTCGACACACCGGGAGGCGACGTTACTTCGAGCGATATCCTCTACCGGGAGGTTCTCAAGTTCAAAAAGAGAACGGGACTCCCCGTGGTTGCCCTGATGATGGGCGTGGCGGCCTCCGGCGGGTACTACGTCGCCTCGGCCTGCGATGCGATCATCGCCCATCCCTCAACCATCACCGGGTCGATCGGAGTCATCTCCCTATTCCCTGATATGGAGGGCCTTCTCTCCAAGGTTGGAGTCAAGGTTCAGGTCATCAAGTCGGGGGAGCTCAAGGACGCGGGAAGCCCCTTCCGCAACCTGAGCGAACAGGAACAGCGCCTCTTCCAGGGAATCATCGACGAGCTTTACGAGGGGTTCCTCAACGTCATCTATGAAAAAAGGAAGGAGGCGCTTTCCCTGGAGGAGATCCGGGACCTGGCCGACGGCCGTGTCTACACCGCCGCCCAGGCGTTCAAGTTGAAGCTCATCGACGAGGTGGGGTATTTCGACGAGGCACTAGCTCGGGTGTTCACGCTGGCCAGGATCTCGTCCGCCCGGGTCGTCGCCTACACCTACTATCCGAAGCGCCAGTCCAACCTCTACGCCTCTAAAATGGAGAATCCCTCGCTCTTCGATCAGAAGAGCATCGCCGACGCGCTGCCGACGCTCCGGAGCGGCTTCTACTACCTCTGGCTGCCGCAGATGAAGAACGACTGAAGCTCAGACGGATGTTTTAAGCTCGATCTCGATAACCGGGGGCTTCATCAGTTGGGCCTTGACGGTGCAGGTATCCACCGCCTTGATGATGGCCCTCTTGTACCGGTCGGGGAATTCGGCCGGGAGCTGTATCTCGATCAAGATTCTGCCGATCATCTTGGTCTCGGGGTCCTTTTCCATCCGCATGACGACACCGGCTTTCTCGGTCGGGATGTCCCGTTCCTTACAAAAGGCAAGGGCATAGAAGCCGGCGCAGGCGGCGATCGAGACAAGGAAGAGGTCAAAGGGCGAAGAGGCCGTCCCTTCTCCGCCCTGGTGGACGGGCTGGTCGGTCTTAACGACATGCCCCTTGTATTCGGAATCGACCCGCAATCCGCCTGGGAAGGTCACCTTGATCTCGGGTATCTCGCTCATCGTTCACTCCTTACAGCGGCCAAAATTGCCGCAGACAACGATTCCTCCCGATTCTAGGGCAGCACCTGACGGATTTCAAGATGCTGAGGGGAAATCCGGTACTTCTACCTATTCGGCCCGGCCTCAGAAAACATGGCCAATAGCAGCTTGCGGTCCCGGTCGGTCATGGCCAGGCGGCCCAGGAGGTCATGGAGCATCTGGGTCGTATGG
>DQHV01000151.1 GCA_003524335.1 Candidatus Aminicenantota bacterium
TTATGGGGACACTAACCTTAATTCGGAGTCAATAGATGCATCCGAGTAATTAAGGTTAGTGTCCCCATAATTCCCCATAATTCATTATTCATCCCCATGATTCACTTGGTTGGTTTCTCGCCCGGCCCTTCGACCTGTTTCTCACCGGGCTTGATCATCCGGACCGGAACCCCGTTCCGGAGCGCTTCGCCTCCGCGCACCACCAGCATCTCGCCCGCCTTGAGCCCGGACGTCACCTCGACGAGCCCCTCGGCCGTCCTCATGCCCAGGTTCAGGACGCGCTCCGCGGCGGTATCGTTCTCGACGACGAAGGCCAGGAACCCGCGCTCGCTGGGCCGGACCGCGGTCTGGGGGACGACCGGGGCTTCCCGCGCCCCGCTCACCGGCACCGTGATCTCGGCAAAAGAGCCCGGCCTCAGTATCTCGTTGCTGCTCTCCCTAATCTCGGCCGTTATGTTGACCATGCGCGAGCTCTCGTCGGCCGACTCGGCGACGTGGACGATCCTGGAGGTGAATTCCTGGTCGACCTCCCGGATCTTGAAGTTGGCCGCGCGGCCAACCATAATCCGGGCCGCGTCCCGCTCCGGCACCTTGAACCGCAGCAGCAGCGGATCCCGCCGCACCAACGTCGCCATGACCGTGCCCACCTCGATGTACTGCCCGGTCTGGACGGTGCGCGTCTGGAGGATGCCGCTGAAAGGCGCCCGCACATAGGCGTCCCTCAAGTTGAGCTGGGCCTGGTCGAGCGCCGCCTTGGTCTGGGCCACTTCACTCGCCGCCACCAGGACCTTGGTCTTCCAGGTCTCGATCTCCTCCCCGGGGATGAGTCCGGGCGTCTCGCTGACCACGGTCTCCCGGCGCTTCAGCCCGGCTTCGGCGTCGGCCTTGGAAGCCTGAGCCTTGGCGTAGGTGGCCTGGGCGGCTTCGACGGCCAAGTTATAGCGCTCGGGCTCGATCTCGACGAGGACCTGGCCGACCTTGGCCAGATTCCCCTCGGCGAAGAGCACGCGGTCCACGACCCCGGCCACCCGCGCCGTCACCTGGACTTTCTCGAAGGCCTCGATCGAGCCCACGGCGCTGACCGAATAGATGAGCGACCTGACCTCGACCGGCTGGACCTCGACAGGGTAGGAGATCCGCGATTTATCCAAGGGTGACCCGGCTTTTCCCGCCTTGGCCTGCGGCGCGCCCCCCGCGGCTGCCCCGCCGCCTTTCTTGCAGTGGGTCGAAAAAAGGCTCAGCGCCACGATGACGATCAATCCCCATCGGAGATTCTTCTTGTTCACAGCTTCGGCTCCTTACCAAACGGGTCTAATCCCAAAGCGGCCTCGAAATTCAAATAGGAGATGGCCAGACCGTATCTTTCTCTGACCAAAGTGACTTCCGCTTCGAACATGCGGACGTTGGCGTCGGCCACCTCGAGGGCCGAGGCCAGCCCCTGGCGGTAGAGCTCGGCGATCTCGGTGGCGTTCCGGACAGCCACATTATGGGCGACGATGGCCTGCTTGAGAGCGGCGCGCTGGTTCTCGAGCGAGACCAGGCCCTCTCTCACCTGGAGCTCAACCTGGCGCAGGCTGGCCTTGACGTTGAGGTCGGCCAGCTCGGCCAGGGCCTTCCGCTCTCCGTATTCGCCGTTCCGGGCGAACCCGTCGAAAAGCGCCCAGGTCAGGGTGGCGCCCACGTTCCAGTTGGTGTTCCGGCCGGTGAGCCCCGCCTCATTCGTGTACCGGTACTGGCCGGTGAGGGCCAGCGCGGGGAACCACTTGAGGGTGGGCGAGAGGACGAGAGCTTGCTGGGCCCTGGCGCGCCAGCGCAGCGAATTGAGGTCGAGCCTCCGGCTCTGGGCTTCCGGGGTCCACTGTTCGGCGGAGAGGGTAACTTCCTCAGCAGCCTTGAGCAGGAAATCCGGCACCTCAAGCTTCTTTTTCATAGTGTCGGGGTCATCGAGCAAGTACCCGAGCTCAAGGTAGGTCGTCTGGACCTGGCCCTTGACCTGGGTGATGCCCATCTCGGCGGTGGCGAACTCGAGCTCGGCCCTGGTGACGTCGTTGACTCCGACCAGGCCCCCCTTATAACGCGCTCTGGCGGCGTCGAGCGCCTGTTTGGCGTACTCATAGCGGTGCTCCGAAGCCCCCAGCACCTGGTCAACCCCCAGGGTAGTCAGGTAGGCATTTCCCACCTCGAAGGCCAGCTGCCGCTTGGTCTCGGCCGAGGCATACATCTGGGCGGCTTGCTCGGAGCGGGCGCTCCGGTATCCAGGGATGCTCTGGGCATCGAACAGGGTCAGGTTGAGATTGACAACACCGGAAAGGGCATCGAAGCGCTGGATGGCGATCTGCGTCCCCTGGAAATCCCTGACTACCTGGAAGGGCCGGCGGGTGTATACTCCCGTGGCATTGACGAGGGGCAGGAAGTAGGCCCGCGCCCGGGTGACCCGGGCCCCGGCCGCGGCATAGTCCTGGTCGGCAGCGAGCGACTGCTCGTTCCGCTCTAAAGCCCTTTGGATGGCGGTCTCCAGGGTCAGGACGTTGTCCTGAGCCATCAGGGGAGGGGAGGCTGCGATAGACAACAGAGATAGGACAATAGGCAATTTCCATCTTATTATCTTCATGGCCGTCCGATTCGGTCCTCCTCTTCCGGTTCTCTAAATAAAGGTATAGTATACCACTAATCTTTTTAGACGCGGGACGGGGCGGGATTCTTCCCGAATTTTGCGGCTAAAAAGAGGGCAAACCCGCCGCCCAAGAAATCAATTTACGCAAAAAAGTAGTTGACTGCCGATAATTAATTTGTATATTCTATTCACATAAAACCTTATCCGGATGGATGAAACCGGCAAAGAGCCAAAAAGAGGCGCTTAGCTTCTCTGCCGATTGTCCTTATTCCTGTGAGCCGTGCCCCAGTCTGCCCGAACCCTCAGAACAAAAAACATACTTCAGAGACAGAAATAGACTGGCCTTTGAAGAGGAGGGCTTTGGGGGGTTGGATGACAGGCTGAAGACGATATTTGAATATTCCCCCGTCGCCCACTGCCTCCTTGACTCAAGCGGCGTCTTCATCGACGTCAATAAAGCCGCAGCCAGGCTTCTGGGCTGTTCTCGTAAAAAGCTCGGGGGGAAAAAATTTTCCGAGCTCGATTTCATCACTCCCGATCAATCTGCAAAACTCGAATCCTCCCTCAAGAGTGGGAAGCTGGGACAGCCGAGCGGGCCCGATGAGTATATCTTAAGGCGGAAGGACCGGAGCCAGGTTTATATCGAAGTGCAGAGCTTCCCCGTAGAAAGCGGCCGTCAAAAGCTGATCGTGGCTCTTATCCTCGATGTGTCCGACCGCAAACTGACGGAGCTGGCCTTCCGGTTTTGCTCGAACCTGCTTGATGCTGTTAAGCAGGCCATCATCGCCACCGACCTCAATGGCAAGGTCATCTTCTGGAACGAGTTTGCTGAAACCCTTTACGGCTGGGATGTTTCAGAAATTATCGGGACCAGTATCTTGGACACCATTCCGGAGCTGGCTTCGGGCATAAAATCAGGAACTGCCTCGGAGAGACTGAAAAGGTGGGAAACCCGGAGCGGCGAGATCCTCGTCCATCGTAAGAATGGAACGGCCTTTCCGGCGATGGTCTCCTCAAGCCCCGTCCGCGATCCTCAGCGTGATCTTGTCGGATTCGTCGGCATCTCCTATGATGTCACGGCCCAAAAGGAGGACCGTGAGACGCTCCTCCGCCAGCAGAGGGATCTCAAGCATTTTTCGCGCCGGATTATGTCAATCCGGGAAGAGGAAAAGAGAAGGTTCGCGGCCAACATTCACCGGGAAATCGGCCATATCACCGGCGCGCTCAACTTGCTTGGGGGCTCGCTCGAGAAAAATATCAGGAACAATGACCTACAAGTGGCCCTCGAGTCCTGCCGGAAATTCAAGTCGATATTCCATGATTTTATTTCCAACCTCAGGAGGCTGGGGCTCGAATTGCGGCCGCCCGAGCTTGATATCCTCGGCCTTACCAGCGCCGTGAGCAATTATTTATCGAACATTGAAAAAGCGACGGGCCTCAAGATTGAGCTTCACTCGAATGTGGATGAGAAAAAGATGGGAGACGACCTGCCCATCGTCCTCTTCAGGATTGTCCAGGAAACCATCAACAACATCCTCAAACATTCTCAGGCGAAACGAGTGAGAGTCAGTCTCCGAACCTACGGAGAAAAGATCGGCCTGGCCGTCAAAGACGATGGGAAGGGGTTCGACCCAAAGAAAAACAAGAAAAACGACGAATCCGGAATGGGCCTGCGGCTGATAAANNTGGTTTCCCTGCCCGTCGAGAAGCCCGATCCCCATAGCGTGAAGGGAAAGGGATGAGCATCAGAGTCTTTCTTGTCGACGACCATCCCGTGACCAGGGAAGGGCTGCGCTCCGCCATCGAAGCGAGAAGCAGCGACATCCAGGTTGTCGGTGAAGCAGCCGACGGACTGGCCGCCCTTGAGACGGTCGGGAAAATCGGCGTCGATGTCTATATCATGGATGTGTCCATGCCCGTTCTCAACGGCATCGAGACGACCCAGAGGCTTATCAAGAAGGACCCCCGGAGCAAGGTCATCATTCTCAGCGTCCACGACAGCCGGGCGATCGTCGAGAAGGCCTTCCTGAGCGGAGCCCACGGCTACCTGCTCAAGGAGAGCGCCACGGATGAGGTGATCCAGGCCATCCACGAAGTGAGCAAAGGGAGATACTATGTCAGCCCGGCCATATCCGGGTTTCTTGTTCACGGCTTCCTGGGCGGGCAGAGCAAGACGCACGGCCGGGATGCGCTNNAAAGAAATCGCTTCGAAGCTGGGGTTGCGCTTAAACACCGCCCTTGTCCACAGGAAAAACATTATGCAGAAGCTCGACCTCCACAAACAGGCCGACCTGGTCCGCTACGCCATAAAAGAAGGCATCTCCAAACTCTAACTTTCCCCGAAGAATACTTAGCGGTCGCCGACGCCAAGACCTAACCCGTTTTGGATTTTCCTAATCTAAAATAACCTTGAATATACCCTTTTTTGGGTATTTACAGCCCTCCCTAAAAAAAATAACGTGAGAACCGCGGGGCGGATGATCGTTTCGTGATCGAAAGTTTCAAGGCGAGCCGGAAAAGAACTCGACGGCCAGGGGAGTGGTGGATGGGGACTTTTCACAAAATTCTGTCCATCTAACCTTCCCCTCCGGATTTCATGGCTGAGTGTTTGCTGTTTACTCCCAGCGGCGGTAGCCTGTCAGAAATTCGATCCCCCCGGGCGTTTGCATGAGCATCAGAATCATCCTGGCCGATAACCATCCTGTGGTCAGAGAGGGGCTGAGATCGGCTATCGAGAAAAGAGGGGGCGAGGAGATCAGAATCGTGGGCGAGGCTTCAACCGGCAAAGAGGTCCTGGAAATGTCCCAGAAATCCCCTGCGGACGTCTACATCCTCGATGTCTCGATGCCCGAGCTCAATGGGATCGACACGGCCGAAAGGTTGATCCAGGCGGACCCGGCCTGCAAGATCATCATTCTCAGCATCTACGACAGCCGGATATTCGTCGAGAAAGCCTTTCGCTGCGGCGTCAGAGGTTACATCCTGAAGGAGAGCGCCACCGACGAAATGATCCAGGGCATCCAGGAGGTTCACAGAGGCCGCTTCTTCCTCAGCCCTGTGATTGCGAAGTATATCGTCAACGGGTTTATCGGCAGAATGCTGCACCGGGACGCCTCAGACAAGGAAGCAGCGCTGACCAATAGGGAAAAAGAGGTCCTCCAGCTCATCGCCGAGGGCTACACCAACCAGGGCATCGCCAACGAGCTCTACATCAGCGTAAAAACCGTCGAGGCCCACAAAGCCCACATCATGGCCAAGCTCCACGCCCGCAACCGCACCGACCTCATCCGCTACGCCCTGCGCAAGGGCTTCGTCCGGCCTGACAGCACCCAGTTCTAGTTCTCCACCAAAAGGGACAGGTCAGAAATCTTGGACCTGGTCCGTTTTGTGGTTAGCTTCCCGGCGCCATGAGGACAGCGCGGATCAAGGTGGCGGCCGAGGAATCCGAGGCGGCCTACCACTGCATGACGCGGGTGGTGAACGGCGAGCGGGTGATCGACGACCCAGCCAAAGAGGTGCTGCGCAAACAGCTCTGGCTGACCGCCGAATTCTGCGGAGT
>DQHV01000058.1 GCA_003524335.1 Candidatus Aminicenantota bacterium
CGGATCCTGCATGTGAATGATCGTCCACTTGGCGACCCGCGCGGCCATTTCCAGGGCTGAACCGTCCCGGTCCGAAAAGACCGCCAGGGTATCGATCGCCTGGGCGGCGCATTGGCTGTCGATCGGGAATGTCCTGTTGTGATAATATTTCGGCCTTCCCGTTTCATCGAAAAAGCTGTGTTTATAGAACGAGAAGCCTCGGTTCAGCGTCTCTTCAAAAGAGCGGTCCTCCGTGGCATCGAGATAGCCTCTCAAGGCATCCAGGATATAGCCCGTATGAAAATTATCGATCCAATGGTATGTCGGATCCTCCCCATAGTACCAGGAGCCGTCCGATCGCTGTCTTGTGCAGGTAAAGGTGACGGCCTCACGGGCCACTCGAAGATACTCCCCGTTCTTGAGGTATTTCGCCGTCCGGGCCAACATGGCCCCGGCCAGCATGCTTTGGTTGTGGATCGATCCGATCCCTTTCCCCGAGGGCGTATAGTTGATGCAAGCGCCGGAGGTCGTTGGAGTCCTTGGGACTCTGAGGATCCATTCGCATATGCTTTCCGCGACCTTGAGATATTCAGGATCGCCGATGATCTCGTACCCGTCGAGGAAGGCCTNNCCATTCTTCATCTGCCCCCCGCCGCGACTCGCAAAATCGAACATCTTTCCCCAGCTGTAGTCCTCATATCCCGGGGCCTTGTTGCGCATCAGCCAATCCAGGCCGGCGGCGGCCTTCTGCCTGTAGCGGTCATNNCACGATATAGCCGCAGCCGATGAAGGATCTCAGCGGCTTGATCCCGAGCAGCGGGCGCAGGTTGACGGGGCTCCGCCAGACCAGTTGCTGGAGAACACGGCTGAGAAGCAGATTCCCGAAGGTCAACGGGCGCAAATAGGACGTCAGTCCGTCGGCCGGGTCAAAGCCGTTTTCCTGGTGATCTTTGAGCCATCCCTCGAGTTTCTTAATGCTCGAAGAGATGAGCTCTGTTTCGTTTCTCATGGCTGGCTTCACAGGAGCGCCGCAGATCCTTTGATCGAGGCTAACGTTCTTTCTCGGATCCCATGGCACGGGACGCGATATCCTTCAGCCTCCTCATCTGCTCCCCTCGATAGAATATCAAGAGCTCCCGGCTCAAAGGCCGCTTCAGGCGGGTGATATACCCCCAAACATATCCGGACATGAGAAGCACACCTCCCCAAATATAGGGCTTTCTCCTCATTTGGAATACGGACCGGGAGATCTGCCAGAGAGGATGGTTCCCCAGCATGTAGTTCTTCTTGCCGTATTTGAATAGGGCCGCCCATGGACCGCTGTCGCCGGTGCCGATCTTGCGGTGATGGACACAGGTTTTCTCGATGAACGTCCGGGTCGTCCATCCCTTCATTCTCGCGGTCGTTACTGCCAGCCAGTCGATCCCCCCGCCCCTGATCGGGATATAGCCCCCGATCTCTTCGAAACACTCACGCCTGAACATCTGACAGGCGCCGGAAACGTGCTCCATGCTGGCGTAGCGAAAATCATAGTGCGTCGCTCCCTAGACAAACGGGGTTCCGGCCACCCCGAGTCTGGGATCTTCGCTGAACTTGGCCAGCAGAAATTCGAAGTAATCCGGCTCAAACGTGATATCGGCGTCCAGGTTTCCGATGATCTCGTAGGGCTGTTGCCCCATTTCCCTGTAGCCCCTGTTGAAACAATGGGCCTTTGAGGCAAAACTCCGGTCTCGATGCTCGGGCATCCTGATCAGTCCTATCCACGGATGGCTGCGCGCGTACCCGGCGACGATCTCATCGGTTTTGTCGGTCGATCCGTCACTGACAATGATCCATCTGACCGGAAGGACCGTTTGCGAAATGACCGACCGGATCGTTCCTTCGATGAGATCCTCTTCATTCCGCGCCGCGGTGATGAGGATAAAGGTCAAGACCGCCGGCCCCGGCTTAGGCGCTGCTGGCCTGGGCGTTTCCATTCTTCTCCTACATTCCGCTTCGTCGTGAGACTGGGATGTTCCGCGTTGTCTCTAATCGGCCCTCGTCGACTCGCGCAAGAGGGCTGCGTATTTTTTCTTTTCGCGACTCCATAAGAACCGCTCACGGAGGATCGCCGCACGCTCCTGATAATGATAGAGAATGGCAGGGTTTTCGACAAGCCTGTCGAGTAAAAGCCGCAGGGAATCCGGGCTATCCGGCTGATAGTAAAGAAGGTCATCCTCCCCAAAATAATAGCCGATCGCCTCGTTGCGGACCGTGATAGAGGGCATGCCCAAAGAAAGATATTCCAGCAATTTCAGAGGCAAGGCGTAGTTGGTGATCGAGGAGATCTCGAGCGGCACCAAGCCAACGTTGTAATCCTGCAAGATCCCCGGTAGGGCATGGACAGGATGCAAACGGTTCTCGAAGTCCACGACGTCGCCCAACCGCAGCGTTGCGATGAGCTCCTTGAGCTGCGTGCTGTAGTCCCCGTCCCCGATGATCTTGACGGTGATCCGGTCGCGGTGACGTATCCCCGCCAGCGCCCGCATGACGGAAGGCAGGCCATAGCGCTCCAGAATCGTTCCATGGAAGACGAGTTTAAGCCCGGCCTCGAAACGGCGGGGCTCCCGCAGAGAGAATAGCTCGTCATCCGCGAAATTCGCGATGACCTCGATCGCGCTCGCATCCAGGCCGTGCTGTTTGACCAGGACGAAATCCTTGACCGGGTCGCTGACCGTGAGAACGTGATCGGCGAAGGCCGCGCTGATACGCTCCTGCCAAAGCAGCAGCCTGTAGAAGACGCCGCTCTTCCGGTTCTTGAACTTCGACACGAAAGTATTGGGCATCGGATCGTGAATATCCAGAAAGATCCTCGCTCCCATCAATTTCGGAAGGAGCGCGCAGAAGACATAGAAATCCGGCATATTGTTTACGTGGACGACGCGATAATTCTTCTTCAGCTGCAGCCGGCTCGTCTTGAAAAAGCATCGCAGGAAGAACGTCAGATAGGTCAGCATGTACCCCAACATCCCGTCGCCCTGATAACGGTCTTGCTTGAGATGAATGACCCTCACGTCCTTGATCTTCTCCTCGGCAGGGTCGTCGCGGCGCCGCAAGGCCATGAAATCCACGTCGAAACCGGCGCTTACGGCCGCCTCCGCTTCGCGGATCACTCGAGGGTCCGACCGGTAGTAGGTGAATGCGATCATCAGAACGGAAGGCTTCGTCTGCGGTGTGTGCGTCATGCGAGGATCCTACTGGGCAGAGCGCGCGCGAGGAGTTTGAATTCTTCCAGGAGCGCCGCGTCCGCCAGGACGTTCTCCGGATGAACCAAGAGGACAATGTCCGACGTCTCAGCATGTCTCAGAAGCCAATCGACGGAGAAACCGTGCCTGTCCCTCCAGGGGGGCTCGAGCCAGAACGCGGACGGGTAGAAGCTGAACCCTCCGTCCTCGATCGTCGGCCGGATCGTGGGGTCTTCCAGGTTGCCCAGGAACAGTCTCATCCCGCTCTCTCTGGCCCATTCGAGGTAGTTGTCCGGTTCATAGGGNNCGTAGTGGTGGAACCCATGTTTGGCTTCTCCGGAGCCGTGCTTGGAAACGGCGATGATCGGTTCGCCGACATGGCGCTCCAGGATGCGCTTTTCTTTGAGGAAGCTTTTGAAGGAACGCGAATCTTCGAGATGGAGCCCGATCTGATGTCCGCCCTCCCGGATCAGCCGCAGGGCCGACCGGGACGGGAGCGTGCAGCGGCGGAAAAAAACGTAGGCCCTGGCCCGGAGCTCATTGAGCATTCGCAGAAGTATCCCGAGCTCCTTCAGAAAGCCCAGGAATCCCCATTTAGGAAAATAAAGGTCAGAACTCACCCGGCTGAACATGCGCCTGGAGAAGGGCTGCCGGCCGTAGGGCCTATCGGCGTCAATGCGGATAATCAGGGCCATGAATGATGACCGTCCCTATGATCCCTCTTAAGCCGATTCCCGAGAGCATCGTTTCTTCTGTCCTTAGAAGCATAGATGGCCGATGATAACGTCCGCACGGATTCCTGTCAACCTGCTCCATGCGCTCCCGATCGCCCCTGCCCTCGTTCCGCGGAAAGCCGTTCAACGCTTCTGGCGAAGCCGATACAACTGTCCTCGAAGCCGAATGTATGCGGCACTCAACGACGGGGGCAAGAAATGAGATAACCCCTTATGCAGGTTCAATTTCAGCGCGGCATGGCCTTTGAGCGTCAAAGGGACATAATATCGGGGGAGGTCCACACGTTTGAAACCGAGACCTTTTTTGAAGTCCACAAGGCTGCTTTGCTCCTTTTTCCCGTAGACGAGCTGACCGTACGTCA
>DQHV01000050.1 GCA_003524335.1 Candidatus Aminicenantota bacterium
CGTTCCTGGCTCCCGATCGGAGAAGCCGTTGTCACCAACAGAGCAATGGACATCGCCACAGACAATAAACTGTTTTTCTTTGGATTCATGGCCTGTTTCTCCCTTTAATCTAAGGTTTCTGCTTCAATTTGATTCTATCATTAGACCTGAGCTGTGGCAAAATAGCCAGAGTCTGGTTTAAGGGCGGCACGCTGTGCAGCCTTCGCTCCGAAGCGCTCCAATCCCGTCTTTCAAGATGAGGGGTAGCATCGCGAGAGCGGCGACGGGGTCGGCCCACCACCATCCGAACAGGGCATTCAAGCCCAATCCAGCCAAGAGGATCGCCGGCAGGTAGGCGCAAATATCCGTCTGGCGAGAATCAGCCTGCATGGCTCGGCTGCTCAGTTTGAATGCTACGCGGCGCTTGGCCACAGCCAGCAGAGGCATCACGGCGAGAGACAAGGCGGCCAAGATGATACCGACGAGGCTTGACTCGCATCGGCGTCACCGGACGTGAAGACAAAGGCAGGCCGTGATTGACAAGGGAGCCAGCCTCAGGTTATAATACTATAAATCCGATAAGAATAGTAAAGATAAGACGGAAAGTCGACAGGGCTTTCAAAATTTCTTTGAGAAAGGAGATATGACCATGAAGAAAGCCGTATTTGCGGTTTTGCTGGTGGGACTCGTTGCGCTGGCCGCCCTGGCGGGAGAGGTCATGACACTCAGGGGTACCGTCATCGACAATCATTGCGCCGGGATGAGCAAGGGTAACCTGGCGGAATTCGTCAAGACGCACACCAAGGCGTGCGCCCTGATGCCTGAATGTGTCGCCAGTGGGTATTCCCTCTTCGCTGATGGGAAGCTTCACAAGTTTGACCAGGCGAGCAACAAGAAGGTCGAGGAGTTTCTGAAAAAAGATGAGAGCAAGCTCGAAGTCGTCGTCAAAGCCGAGAAGGTCGGCGATGAATTGAAGCTCATCTCGATCGAAAACCAAATGTAAGTTGGCCGGCTCGATTTTTCCGGCGGCGGCCTTCGGCTGACCGTCTATCTCGAGCCGCTGGCCATGCTCTGGATCACTTATGGATCCCGGACCAATACCTGGAACCACGCCTTCAAGCTTTTTTGGAAATGGTGACTCGCCTCAGATCAGGACTTTGCCTCTGTCCTCGACCTCGACAAAATTCTCTATCATCCAGAGATTGATTCTCGAAAGCGGGAGTGCTACACTCGCGCGGTGGATTGAGAAGAGACGCTGAGGAGAGGGAAATGCGAAACGCATCAGAGACTCCCGTCACGGTCGTCCCCGAGGACAACCTTGTCCCGGTGAGCGACCATCTGCAGCGCATGTCGGACATCCCGGCNNCCGAGCTGCTCGAACGGGCGTCCGAACTCCAGCGGGACCACGGCAGCGCCTATGACATGCCCTATGGCACGGATGCTTATCGCCGTTGTGTTGTGGAAAAATACTGGAGACTCGACGCCGGCTCCGGACTCGATCCCTCCCATATCCTGGCCACGGTCGGCGGCCGTGATGCCCTCATGAAAGCCTATTCGGCGATGCTGGCGTTGGGGCACGGCCGCGCCGGCGACATGGTTATTGTCAGCCGCGTCCCCTGGATCTCCTACAACTGGGGTCCCTACGGCGTAGGGGCCAATGTCCTCCTGGCGCCGGGGTCACCCGAGGATGGTTGGGTCTATACGGAGGACGGCCTCAGAGCCTGCGTCGATTACGCTTCGCGCTCGGGAAGGAAGATCGCCGGATTAATCATCACCAACCCCGATAACCCGACCGGAAATACGATTTCGGCGGAGCGACAGATCGCCCTGGGTAAGGCCGCCCTGGGCCTGGGTGTCGCCTTCGTGCTCTACGATTGGATGTACCACTACATCACCGACGAACGGCCCATGGACCTCAACACTTTTATCAGGGCTTTCGAACCCTCCGAGCGGTCGAGGCTCATGTTCTTGGACGGGATCACGAAATCCTTAGGAGGCTCTAACATCCGTAACTGTCACCTCATCGCTTCCGAGCAAGTCGTCAAGTGGATCGCCGCCCGCGCTTCCCATACGGTCATCCCTTCATTTTATTCCATGGCGGTGGCCATGGCGGCCTACGAAATGGGATACGAGAAAGCCTGCCGCCCTATCGTCGAACCTACCAACGCCAGCCGCCGCGTCTTGAGACAATTCCTGAAGGACAATAAGTTTGAGGCGATCCTCGGCCAGGGCTACTATGCCTTTATCAACGTCGGCGGGTGGCTGAGAAAAAAGGGCTGGCCCCACACCGAACAGCTCGGCCAATACCTGGCCGAGCAGCACGGGCTGGCCGCAGTCCCCGGGATCTTTTTCTCGGTTTACGGCGGCGACTGGATCCGCTTTTCCTACGCTACGCCGGTGGACAAAACCCTGGGCGCGGCCCAGCGGTTGGTGGAGGGCCTGAATGAGCTTGTCTCTTCCTGAGGTCGGCCGGTTCGCCGAAAAATACAGACTGGCGCGACAGGAAGCCCTCCAGACTCTCCCCGAGAGAGGGACGTGCGGACTCGAGCTCGAATGGAACATGCTCGATGCCGATTTCCGTCCTCTGCAAACTGTCGGCTCCGGGCCTGACCGGCGGTCGTTCGTCGATGCTCTCCGGGCGGATTTCCTCCCCGATTGGCAAGTCGAGAGGAGCCAGCTCGAGGTCTTCCACTGGATGATCGAATGGGTGACGCAGCCCTATTATTCTCCCGTCGGAGCCGTCTACGAATCGAGGCTGCTCGAGGCCTGTCTCACCAACGCCCTAGCCCGCGCTGGCCGGTCCTTTGGAGAGCGCCTCTATTACCTGCACGGCAACCTGCTCAGCCCTGTCGAGGTCGGTCATGATTCGATTCCCGGCGGCTGGAACTTGGCCAAGAGGCGCTACCTGGAGCGCTGCGTCGACCTCTACGGTGCCCGGCTGGCAACCTCCGGGATTCACGCCAACCTCTCCCTCCCCGAGCCCCTGCTGGCCTGGGATTTCATGCACCTTTCTCCGTCCGAACGGGGAGACGAGCACCTCGACAGCTACAAGAACCGCGTCTACATCGAGGGAACCCGCCTGATGCGGGCTTTCGCGGCCCTCTTCATCGCCACCTCGGCCAGCACGCCTCTCCGGCCGGGAGTGCGGGACGGCTTACCCATCGTCGAGCTCAGTGAGTCCGATTCGGTGAGGAGTCTGACCTTCCCAAGCCCCGACACGCTCGACCTCCCTCATCTCTACCGGTCTCATGCGGATTATCTCCGCATCTCCTATGACCTCGTTCGGCGAGGCGTCAGGTTCGGGAATAACAACTGGACGGCGGTCCGGGCGCGGTCTTTTGCCGAGCCCGTCGAGCGGTTGATCGCCGTGTCCAGCGACCAGCTTCACTCTCTCTACCGTCGGGGATTGTATGCTTCGGGCGAAACAGAGACGGTCGAGGATATGGCGGAAAAAATCGTCATCCAGAACCTTCTCGCCCGGATCGACCTTCCCATGGCCCGCGTCGAAGTCCGCACAGATGAGGGCGGTCATCCTCTAGATCTCGACGTGGCCAACCTCGCTTTCAAAGAGATTCTCCTCATCCAGTTCTATGCCGACCCGACCTACGGCAGGGCCTTCCGGTATGACGGCGAAGACCTGGCCCGGGCCCGGCGAAACGAGCAGTCCGCAGCCGAGAGGGGGCTGAGCGCCGAAATCGAGGACCCTTTCACCGGCAAGCCTATCTCGATGCGGGAATTCCTGCGCCGGACGCTCGCAGAGCTCGATCCTCTTGCCGAATCCCTGGACAGAAAAGAGTTTCTCGAACCGCTCCGCGAGATGGCCCTGGGAGCTCCGAACACGGCCGGACGGATGCGCGAGGAGCTCCGCAGGAGTCTGGGTCAGGAAACATGCGTTCCTCACGATCTCCTTCGAGAGCTGGCCGAAAAGCGTGAGGCCGAGGTCTCGCGCGACGTCGAACGGATCGCCGGGGAATTGGTGTGCCCGGGAGCGGACTCGGCGAAATGGCAAGAGCTCCTGGGGCGAGCTAGGGATGGGGCGCGGCGCGAACCCGGTGCTCCCATCCGTTTCCAGGCTCCCTTGGGAGCATGGCTGGGCGTGAGCTATCCGAACAAGACGGCGGAGATCGTCGACCTGGCCAAGCAGCTCATCCGGATCCCTTCGGTGACTAACGCCCCGCCCGGCCGCCAGCGCCTGGAAGAGGTCAACCGGGCGGCGACGCTTATCTACGATTACCTGCGCCAGGCGGAGCTCGACGTGAGGATTTTTGACAAAGGCAAATACCCGGCCGTGATGGCGGCTTTCCCGGGGCAGAGCAAGGCACCGGTCATGCTCTGCGGCCACTTCGATGTGGTCGCTCCCGACCCCGACGATTCGCAGTTCGAACCGACGCTCGAGGGGGACTATCTCCGAGGCCGGGGCGCCGCCGATATGAAGACCGTGGTCGCTACCTACCTGGTCTGGATGAAGGATATAAGGCGCCGCTCCGCGGCCTTCCCTGGTGTCAGCTTGCTTCTCGTCGGAAACGAAGAGATCGGCGAGGGCGAGCCCATGGGGACCCCCCATGTTCTTGGCGAGTTCCTGGAAGAGAACGGGTATGCCCCTCAGCTCCTGATCGCCGGCGAACGCACGGGCGAGAGGGGAGATGAGCTGTTTGGCGAAGTCTGCCTCGAAAACCGCGGCCTAGTCCGGCTCGAGATTTCGGTCCGCGGAGAGCGAGGGCATACAGGAATGGCCGCCGCGCCTCTGGACCTCAGTGTCCGGCTGTTCCGGGCGCGCGACGAGCTGATGGCTCTCTTGGAAAAGCGACTCACTCTCAAAGGAGAAGGCGGCTGGCAGTCCCAGGTTCGCTTTCCCTTCGTCCGAGTCGGCGAGGATGGGATTTTTAATGTCACGGCCAGTCGGGGAATCCTGGGGATCGAGATCCGCCCCATTCCCCAGGACCGGATTTCGGAACTGGTGTCAGAAATCAGAGACTACTGCCGCCGCTTGGCCCTTGAGCTCGAGGTTGTGGCCGCCGAAGACGGGATCGTCTGTCGACGCGAGAATCCTTTCCTCGGATATTTGCTCCAGTCGGTCCGCGAGGCTTCCGGGCATGATCCGGTCCTGGGACGGAAGCTTCCAGCCACCAGCGCCAGGTTCGCGCCCGACGGCCAGGGTGTCGTCTGGGGCCAGACCGGGATCGGACCCCATGCGGCCGAGGAGAGGCACTATCTGCCCAGCGTTGCCCCTTATTATCACGCCCTGAGCCTGCTGGGAGAGAAATGCCGGGTTTCCGACAAAGACTGAGCCTCCGTCATTCGCCTCCTGCCGCGCAGAGGCCGTATAATATTAATCCTATAGGAATTGTAGTATAATACCCGGGAATGGAAAGAAAAAGAAACGGAATTGATATTTTGGAGAATTCGGAGGCACAAGCATGAGAATCGGCGTTTTGGGAACAGGAGATGTCGGCCGGGTGCTCGGAGCAGGTTTCGCGGCGCTCGGTCATGAGGTCATGATCGGGTCGCGTAATCCCCAGCAGGAGAAGGTCAGGGAATGGCTGAAAAAGACTGGCCCCAAGACTTCAGCCGGGACCTTTGCCGAAGCAGCCGCTTTTGGCGAAATCGCCGTCCTGGCCATTCTTTGGACGGGCACGGAGAACGCGATCAAGCTGGCCGGGCCGCAGAACCTGGCGGGCAAGGTTCTCATCGATGTCACCAATCCCCTTGATTTTTCCGCCGGCGCACCCGGCTTGGCCGTCGGGCACACAGACTCGGCGGGGGAGAGAGTCCGCA
>DQHV01000401.1 GCA_003524335.1 Candidatus Aminicenantota bacterium
ATCCAGGCAGAGCGTCCCGAGGCCCGCGACCCGGACGGACAAGTGTGGCACACCGTCCGCGACTCCTACTATTATGAATGGACTCTTGGGGACAAACACAGAAGCGGGGGGCAGTGGGCTATCTGGGAGGCCGCCTACACTCCCATCGGCGAGGACGGATATCCGAAACCCCTTTGGGACTGGAAAACGGGGAAAATCGACCATGAAGTCGCGGAGCAATGGAAGAAATTCGATCTCCGGGACTATCTCGAAAACAACTGGTCCTGGCTGGGGCCGAAGCTGGCCGGGAAGCTCCATGTCTATGTGGGCGATATGGACACGTTCTATCTGAACAACGCGGTCGTCCTCCTCGAAAAATTCCTGGAAAGCACAAAGGATCCTTACTATGCCGGTGTCGTCAAATACGGGGACAGGAGGCCGCACTGTTGGGGTCCAAACAGCGCCGAACTCTACCAGCTTTTCAAAGAGCACATCGTGAAAAACGCACCGGCGGGCGAGGATACATCTCTGTGGAACTATTGAGCGAAACGACCAATTAGGGAGAAAGGACCATGGCAAAGCCATCATGAAATGGGGTTCTCTTGTCCTTCTGGCTGCTTTCTTGCTGCCCGGTTTCGACAGGCGCCTCGGCTGGTCATCGGTTCCCGTAGCCGTCGTCATGCTCGCCGACCTTATTGTATTGACTAGGTACGGTCTTTTTGTCCTCGTCCTGAAAGAAAACAGATACGCTTCGCGAGTCATCGAAGTCGCTGAAAAGCAGTCAGTCATCACTACCGGCCCCTATGCCCGAATCCGCCATCCCATGTACCTGGCGGTCCTGAGCATGTACATTCTCAGCCCGTTGGCTTTAGGTTCCTACTGGGCAGTGCTCCCGGCTCTCCTGCTGATCTTTGTCTTGGTCGCCAGGATCAGGAACGAAGAAAAAGTGCTGACGCAAGAGCTCGAAGGGTATCGGGAGTACTTGCAGCGTGTCAGATTCTGATTGATCCCGGGGATCTGGTGAGGATTGTCCCGGGCACTACCGTTGACATTATCGGAGATCGATGTCGGAAAAGGATGTTGTCCATGAGATGTTCGGTGCGAAACGGGATTTTCATAATATCACGGACGCGGTGACGATCCGGTATGAGAGCTTTTTCGATAACGCGCCGCCCGACTGGGACAAGGTGCTCAACGGTCCTCCGGACCGGGTTGCCTGGTTGAAGTCCAAGTTTCAGGTAAGACTGAAGTCCAAAGAATGAAAACCGTTATTGCCGGTTCAATTTTAAAACATGAGTCCAAGGAGGAAGTCATGAAGAGACGAGATTTCCTGGGAAAATCGGGCTGCGGGATGGCCGCTTTCCTGGCCGCTCAGGGCCTGCCCAATCCCCTCGAGGGGGGCCAGCAGCAGCAACAACAAACCCCGCCGCCGGCCCAGAAACGGAGGAAGTACAAGCTCGAGATCGAAATCTATGAGGCGCGGCCAGATACCTGGTGTCACAAAAAGGGGGATAAATTTGCCTATCCACAGGACATCGGGAAGATCTGCCCGTGGCTTCTCAGCAGCCTGCATGATTTTCTGCGCCTGCTCGAGCAGGGCGTAGCACTGCCCTGGAAATACGAGGGAACTCCGTACGAGAAAGTGATCGATCCCGAAGGCGTCACGACGGAGTACGTTCGCTGTCCGGATCCGACTTCCAACCTCGTGGCCAAGATCACCCGCACGGCGATGCCCTAAAAACACGAATAATCCTATTTCCCTTCCCCAGGCCTTTTCCCAACTCTTGACACGGGATAGCCCTCCAACATAAGTAATGGGAGATGAGGGCGCCCGACACGATCTCGGCTCCCCACGATACATGATAGGGAGAAGATTTCGTCATGAATAAAAAAGAACCGACCACAGAGTCGCGGATTCAGCCGCGCTGCTGCCCGAGCGGTCATCCGATCGGGAGAGCGAACCGGGGATTCAGCCGCCGGACATTTCTCAAAGGCATGGGAGCGACAGCTGTCGCCGGAATGGCCTTGGGCAAGATCTCCTGGCCGCTTCCGCTGACCGAGGACATGGACCCGGATGCCGGCCTCATCCGCCGGCCCCTGAAGGTCAAACCGATCCTCGTCTACGATATCCCTTCCCGCAGGCCCCAGACAAGCTGGCGGAGTTGGGGCGGTGTGCAGACGCGGGCCGCGGTCGACGAGGAGTCCGGGCGGATCCGGGGAGAGCTCGAAAGACTCCGCGCCGCCGCCGACTTCCCCGTCGAGTTCCTCCCCCTGTCGGCCGTGCGAAAGGCCGCGGATCTTTCCTCGATGGCTGACCTCGCTGGTTCCGATGCAATCCTCCTTTACGCGGCGGGGGGTTGGATGGATGTCCTCGACACCCTGGGGGGGATGGGAAAGGATATGGTCGTTTTCTGCCGCCACCGCTCGGGCCCCGTCTATCTCTGGTATGAGATCGTGAGCCCCCGTTACCTTCGCCAGCACACGGACGCCGCAGCCGTCAAGGGCGTTGCCGATGAGGACGTCGTCATTGACAGCCAGGAGGAAATCCTCTGGCGTTTAAGGGGGCTGGCCGGCTTGCGGAATACGTTGAATACGCGGGTTTTGGCCGTAGGCGGCCCCGACGCCTGGTCCCAGCCGGCAGGAGTCGTGCCCAAGCTCGTCGAGAACATCTGGAAGTTCGACATCCGAACCATCCTCTATGAGGATCTGGGCAAACTGATCCAGGCGGCGCGCGCCGACGGGGAAGCCGTGAAAAAAGCGCATGAGCAGGCGGCAGCCTACCTGAGCACTCCCGGGACGACTCTCGAGACCGAACGGTCGTTTGTCGAGAACGCTTTCCTGCTCGAGCAGGTCTTCCGCGGCCTGATGAAACAGGCGGACTGCCGGGCCATCACCATCAACGGCTGCATGGGCACGATCATGCCCCTGGCCGAGACTTCAGCCTGCCTCACGCTGAGCCTCCTCAACGATGCCGGCTATCTCGCCTTCTGCGAGTCCGACTTCGTGGTCATCCCGTCGGGCATACTGCTGGCCAATATCTCGGGCCGGCCGGTCTTCCTCAACGACCCAACCTATCCGCACGAGGGCGTCATCACCCTGGCCCATTGCACCGCCCCCCGTAAGATGGACGGCCGGAAGCGCGAGTCGGCCAGGATCCTAACCCATTTCGAATCGGACTACGGGGCGGCGCCCAAAGTGGAAATGAGTCGAGGCCAGGTCGTAACCAACATCGTTCCGGACTTCGCCTCTAAACGGTGGGCGGGCCTAAAAGGGGAGATCGCCGATGCACCGTTCCTTCCCATCTGCCGCTCCCAGATCGATATCCGGTTCACCTGCGACAGCCTCACTATGGCTCAAAGAATGCCCGGGTTCCACTGGATGACCGGCTATGGGGATTCGCTTCGCGAGACGGGCTATGCCCTCCGGCGGGTGAATATCGGTTGGGATGTCCTTTAGTTTGCGGTCATATTGAGTTCCCCTCGTTAGCAAAGAGGGGTTAGGGGAGATTTTATAAATCATAAGCCACTCCATTGTTCTTAAAATCCCCCCTCGCCCCCCTTTTCCAAAGGGGGATAATATAGATGACACGTATATCTTTATGAAGTTTTTACCCACTCACTTACCCGAAGACCCCTTTTTCTTTCCGAAAAATAGGTCCTCATATCAAGCGCGGACGCAGCGACCATAGAGGGTTTGGCCGGAGAATGCCCCTTGAGAGGTGCGGGCTGTTGTCAGCAAAAGGGGGGTTGATGATGGGAACCAAAAAGGTGGGGGCTTTCTCCAGCCCGCGCAAGAAAGCCACAATCATTATAACACGGAAAAAGCAAAAGTAAAGATTTTTTTTAAAAAATTAAAAAATATTTTGCGGTTGAATTTTCCCCGGAGATTTTGGAAAATAAACCCGGCCGTCGCGGCGAGGAGGACCGATGGAAGAAAAAAAGATCGACATCAAAGTGGACGAGGAGATCGCCCGCGGACAGTATTCGAACGTCGCCGCGATCCGTCACACCCGGGAGGAGTTCATCTTTGACTTCGCCTTCGTCTTTCCCGACGGGCCCATGGGTAAGCTGCTGTCGCGTCTTATCCTGAGCCCGGCTCACGCCAAGAGGTTTTTGGAAGCCCTGCAGGCCAATGTCCGGCGCTACGAGGATAGCTTCGGCTCCATCGTTCCGTCCGAGCCGCCGCCGTCCGTCGGGTTCGTGCACTGACATTTCCGTACGCTCAGAGGAGGGAGGACCATGCCGTATTTTAAAGACCCAAAAGAGATGCTCGATATCCAACGCGTCTTTTTCGATAAGGTCGCTTCCGACCCGGAGATCGGCCCTAAGCTCCGGGCCTCGAACCTCATCATCCGGTTTGTGTCCCATGACCCCGCGGGTGTGGTGACCATCGACTGCCGCGGGGCCGCCGGCGAAGGGAAGCACTTCACCACGACGTTCGGCGAGAGCGACCTCCGGCCGGACATCACGCTGACGACTTCGGCCGATCTCGGCCATGAGTTCTGGCTGGGCCGGGCCAATATAGTCAACGCCCTGTTCAGCGGAAAGGCAAAGGCGGCGGGCGATGTCACGCTGGCGATGAAATTCATGCCCGCGCTTAAGCCGATAGCCGACATCTACAAGCGGGTGCTGACATCGCTGGGTCGCCAGGACCTGGTCCTGAAATAAGGGGAAAAGAGGAAAGATTGGGCTTGACAGAAGCCTTTTTTTTATATAAATGTGGGGGCAAGATTAAGGCTTTAAACCCAAGGAGGTTGAATTGAAAAGAATCTTGACAGTGGCCGTATTCGTTGCGGTCCTGCTGGCGCAGGCCAATATCGGTTCGGGCGCCGGGTTCCTCATCTACGAGCACGGAGCCGCGGCGATGGCCATGGCCGGGGCGTTCGTCTCGCTGGCCAACGACCCCTCCGCCATCTGGCACAACCCGGCGGGCATCGCTTTCCTCAAAGGGACGCATGTCTCTGTGGGAACGACGCTGATCACGTCGAACAGCACGATGAACCTGACTCAATGGCCCTATCCCCAGCCGCAAAAGGTCTGGGAACAGGACAAACAGGTCTTCTTCCCATCGACGGTTTATCTCACCCAGAGCATCGGCGATAAGGTCACCCTGGGCTTCGGGTTTTTCTCCCCCTACGGCCTCGGGGCCTCCTGGCCGGAGGACAACCAGCTCCGCTACCTCGGGTATAAAGACGATATGAAGACCTTCTTCTTCAATCCGACGATCGGCGTCAAGCTGACCGACCAGCTGTCGATCGGCGCAGGTTTCTCCTACATTTATTCGACCGTGTTGTTCAAGCTGGTTGAATACACGGACCTCGGGCCCTATGGAGCCTACGACGTCCCTGCCGAGCTGAAGGGAAACGGCGACTCCTGGGCTTTAAATGCCGGTCTGCTCTACCGGGCCGAAAAGTTCAGTTTCGGATTCAACTGGCGGAGTGGCTTTGATATTGATTACAAGGGAGACCTGATGCTCGACACCTCGCCCATCCCATCTCCCCTCAGGCCGCTCTTTCCCACGAAAGCGGGGGGCGACACGACGTTCAAGTTCCCCAACATTTTCGGCGTGGGCGCTTCTGTCAATGTCACCGAGGCATTCCTCTTGACGGCCGATATCCATTACGTTCTCTGGAGCCGGTTCGATAAGTACGTCGTGGAATTCGACGATCCCAGGTTGGATCCGTTGGAGACACTCGAAAACTGGAAAGATGCCTTCACCTTCCGGCTCGGCGGTCAGTACATAATCAGTCCTCAGTTTTCCTTGCGAGCGGGCGTGGTGTACGACCTGACTCCCCAGCCCGTCGAGAGCATGGACCCGCTCCTTCCCGATGCTAACCGCTTGGCGGGCACCGTGGGCTTCGGCTGGAAGCTGGCCAAGAACCTGGTCCTGGACCTGGCCTTTCAGCACGAAATTTTCAGCGACCGGACGAGCCCCAACCGCGACGTTTATCCGTTCAATTTCGGACAGAGCGAATACTCGACCACGGCCAACCTTTTAGGCATCAGCCTGAGCTTTGTATTCTAACGAACTAAATAGGAGGTATAACACTATGGCCTACTCATTCACCAACAAAAAAGGGGTGAAGTACTACCTGCACTCGAAGAAAGTCAACCTCAAGGGCGGCCGCGAACAGGTCATCTACTATTTCGCCCGCGACATCCGCCCCGGCGCCCAAGAGGCCGTCCCGGCCGGCTACATGGTTATCGAGACGGCCAAGACCGGGATGCCCATCCTGAAGAAAGCCTGAGCGCTCCTCCAAAGGTCTGTTGAGAGCAGGGAGGACCCGTCGGGGGCCGTCCCTGCCTTTCTTTTTCTTTTCCCCCTGGTGCATGCGATTGACTCCTCCTTTCGTTCTCGTTATACTCCTTCCATGAAAAGGCGAGCGGCGATCGGGTTGGCGCTTGCTCTTTCCTTCCTCTGGTCGGCCGGCTGCGGGGGCAAAGCGGAGAAGGCCGCTCCTCCCGATGAGCCGGCCCGGCTAAGACTTGCCGTCATCCCTAAGGGGACGACCCACGAGTTCTGGAAATCCANNGACTTTATCAGCCGCGGCGTCGACGGCATCGTCCTGGCTCCCTTGGATGAGCGCGCCCTCTGCCGCCCCGTCCAGGACGCCGTCCGTGAGAAAATCCCGGTCGTGATCATCGACTCCGGCCTGCAGGGGAGCGACTACGTCAGCTATGTGGCCACCGACAACTACAAAGGAGGAGT
>DQHV01000112.1 GCA_003524335.1 Candidatus Aminicenantota bacterium
GCACGCTGCTCAACCAGAAGTTCACGCCGCAGCTTCTGGCCGACGACACGGGCCTGAAGGGTCTCAAGGACCTCGTCCGATCCTACTTCAAGCTGATGGGCCACCACATCCAGTTCAACGTGGTCACGGCCGACCTCTTGCGGGAGGCGCAGGCCCAGCCGGGAAAATACCGCGACCTCATCGTCCGGGTCGCCGGCTACAGCGACTACTTCGTCGACTGCAGCAGCGAGCTCCAGAACGAGATCATCCGCCGCACCGAGCACCAGGAGCTCTAGGGACTGTCCCCGCAGGGGACTGTCCCTCTCACTTCTTCAGCTCGGCGTGAAGGCTGATGTCCGTGGCCGCCAGGGCCTGTGAGACAGGGCAACCCTCCTTGGCGGCCTTGGCGGCCGCGAGGAAACCCTCCTCCGACAGGCCCGGGACATCCCCCACGGTACGCAGGGTGATGGACGTGATCTTGAAGCCTTGACCGACCCTTTCGATCTTGACTTCGGCCGTAGTCTCGATCTTTCGGGGCGGCGTTCCTTTCAAGCCCAGGCCCAGGGCCAGGGCCATGGAGAAACAGCCGGCGTGGGCGGCGCCGATGAGCTCCTCCGGGTTCGTCCCCTGGCCGCTCTCGAAGCGCGAGGACGCGGAATATGGACCCTCGAACAGGCCGCTTTCCACCTTGACGGTCCCCTTCCCCTCGCGGAAGGGCCCTTCCCAGACGGCGAATCCCTTTCGGACAGGCATGATCGTCACCTCTGCCGGGCTTTCACGCAAACTCCGTGCCAGCTTCCCCCGAAGGACCGCCTCGAGCCCAGACCTGTGGCCCGCCCCTTGTCCCGGTCAGTCCGTCCCCTCTCCCGGGACTCCGTCCCGCCTGGCAAGACCCGTCGCGCCGCCCTCCTCGCCGGCCCCCGATGGCCGCCAGGGGGGGCCGATCGAGCCGTTCTGGCACGAATCTTGCCAATTATCGGGGATCATGGACGCTTTTGTTTGGCATGAAAGCTAACCGGCGAAGGAGGATTGGATGAAAGGCAAACGTTTCGTTTTTTATGCCGTACTGATCACGGCATTCAATTTTGCCCTGGTCCAGGCTATCGCGATGATCTGGCCTCGCCAGGAGATGTCCGACCAGGACAAGAAGATGATGGAACAGATGATGAAGTACGGCACGCCCGGCAAGGGCCACGAGCTCCTCAAGAAATACGTCGGTGACTGGGATGTCGACGTATCGACGTGGAAGGACCCGTCGGCTCCGCCGGAGAAGAGCAAAGGCACCATTAAGAGCGCGCTCATCTTCGACGGCCTTTACCTGAAATCCAGCTTCGAAGGGATGATGGGCGGCATGAAGGCCCAGGGGCTCGAGATCATCGGCTACGATCTGTTCAAGAAGATGTATACGACGTTCTGGATCGACAGCTGGAGCACGATGTTCTTGATCACGACCGGAACGCTCGACATGACGGGAAAGGTCCTGACGGAGACGGGTATGTATCCCGACGCGATGACGGACGGGAAGACCATGCAGAAGATCCGGAACGTGACCACCTTCATGGACGACGGATCTTACAAGTTCGAAATGTACATGGCCATGCCCGACGGCAAAGACATGAAGGGCATGGAGTTGGTCTGCAAGAGGAAGTGAGGGTTAGGGAGCAAGCGGCGGACCCGGGGACTCGTCCCGGGCCCCGGGTCCGTCCGCGTCTTCCGCCTCACGCGCCCGCCCCCGACCGCTCGACCGTCGCCGCTCCTCTGTACAGCCTCCGGCGATTTGGGGTATAAGACTAGCCTCCGGACGATCTCCGGCCCAGGCCATGACCGATCCAAAGAACGACCCCGCCCGCGACTTCGAGGCCAGCGGCGCCGCGGCTCGCCTGGCCGGGATCCTCCGGGAGCCGACCTGCCTCGTCGGCGTCGGCCATATCCTCCGCCGCGATGACGGATTCGGCCCATGGATCGCCGGAGCCGTCCGGCCGGGCCTTTCCGGCACGACGGTCCGGGTCATCGACGCCGAGGACGTCCCCGAGAACTTCGTTCCTGTCATCGCCCGGGCCGACTGCCGGAACGTCGTTTTTGTCGATGCCGTTACCGCCGAGGGACCTCCGGGGTCCGTCGTCTTCGGACCATTGGCCGACTTCGGCGAAGTCGAGAGCTCCTCGACCCACCATCTCGCTCTCTCGCTCAGCGGCAAGTTCCTCGAAGCCGCCGGGAAGCGGGTGTTCCTGCTCGGCGTCGTCCCGGCCGATCTCGGGTTCGGCTCCGGGCTGACGGCCGCGGTGGAGCGGACGGCGACCGCGCTCCGGGACCTCATCCTCCGCTCGGCCGCGCCGCCCTCGGATTGACTCCGCCGGGTTCCCTGTCGGATACTGGATTCGGGTGTACGCCCGAAAGACGACGAAAGGAGCCGGCCCATGGCCAAAGAGGTCCGCGCGGACGTCGTTTTCAAGGAGGGGATGAAGTTCGACGGCGTGTCGGGTCGGGCCGGAAAGTCCGTCGCCATCGACTTCACGCCCGAGGGAGAGGCCATCGATGGCTTCTCGCCCCTCGAGCTGCTGCTCACCAGCCTGGCCGGATGCAGCGGCCAGGTCACCGTCGGGCTCCTCAAGCGGATGGGCCTGGAGGTCGGGGACCTGACCGTCCACGCCCGCGGCGTCAAGAAGGAAGTCCATCCGACCGTCCTGACCTCGATCGAGCTCGATTTCGAATTCCGCGGCGGACGGCTCGACGGCCCCTCGGTCGAAAAGGCCCTGGCCCTGTCGGAAGAACGCTTCTGCCCCGTTTGGATCATGGTCAAAGCGGCCGCGCCGATCAAGGCGACGTACCGGCTCCTGGCCGGCTAGGATCCCATCCCGAAGGAGGACCCATGTTCACCGATTTCAGCTATGACCCCAATATCCCGGCCATCCTGGCCTGCGGGGTGGTCTCGCTTGTTCTTGGCTTCCTCTGGTACGGACCCTTATTCGGCAAGGCCTGGGCCGGCTACACCGGCTGGACCGACGACAAGGTCAAGGCCCTGCCCCGGAAGAGCATGGCCGGGACCTATTTCCTGACGCTCCTGGCGGCGCTCGTCACGGCCCTCGTCCTGGACGTGTTGTCGAGGGCCATCGGCGCGTCCGGGGTCCGGGATGGGATCACCCTCGGCCTGTGGACCGGCGTCGGCTTCAGCGGCATGGCGTTCGCCACGACCCATCTTTTCGAGCACAAGCCCGTCGGGCTCTGGCTCATCGTCGCCGGCTACCAGCTGTTCTATCAGATCGCCGCGGCGCTGATCGTCACGCTCTGGCGCTGAGCCGGCTGGGCCTGTCCTCTCCGGCGGCTCTTGATCCGGGCTTGACATTGCCCGGATGCGGGATTAGTATCCCTCTAACGAAGGAGGGGACCCCATGAAAAAGCTACGCGTGTATCTTTTTTGCCTGCTGGCGGGCGCCTTTCTATCCTTGACGGTTGGCGCCGCTGCGCAGACCGCGAAGACGGCCGCCCAGACTAAAAAGCAGCCGCCGGCGGCGACCAAGTCGGCTACCCCCCTGCAGCTCCGGGCACTCCAGAGAGTCATCGGGACAGCCGCCTTTGAGAAGCTGGTCGCCGGCGCCTTCAGCGGCGCGTATTTCCACGTGAACACGTGCGGCGGGACCGATGCCTCCCGCAAATCGAAGATCTTCGTCTCCGGAATATATCAAAAAGAGGAATCCTTGCCGCGTCTGGACATCCAGCTTCCCTCGAATGTGCTCCAAGAGACGATGCATGAGGCCATTTCCTACTCCGATAATCCCCCCGTTTTGCGGGACGCCAGGCTAAGAGCCTGCGTCGATGAGAACCGGACCTATCAGTGGAAGGGAACGGTCGAAGGGGGAAGATTCAAGATCAGCATGCAGTTCAATTCCAACGACTTCATCAAAACGAGGATCATGGAGGAGGGAAAAAAGTCCGGCGGCTGGAAGGACAGCTATGATTGGAACGATCCCCTTGCGGATCAAAACATCCCCGATTACGTCTACC